>DASVST010000084.1:0-3240 GCA_036387965.1 Segetibacter sp.
TTTAAGTTCCAACTTTGATTGCACCTAACCAAAACCCTGAACAACAAGTTCGAGACCAAATAGATAAGATGCTCCTTGCATCGGGTTGGCAGGTACAATCAAAAAAACAAATTAATCTTACTGCGGGTGTTGGCGTTGCGGTTCGTGAATACCAAACCGATATTGGTCCTGCTGATTATATTCTTTTTGTACGTCAAAAGCCTGTAGGTGTTATTGAAGCGAAGCGTGAACATCGTTTCTGCACCCTTACCAGTTTCGATAAAACGGTGGACAAGAATTTCCAGGACTGGATATTTAAGAAGCAGGCAGGCACAACCAAGTACACCACCGAACAGGTACAATGGCTGCGGATGATAAAGGATTACATAGCCAACTCGTTTCATGTAGAAAGGGACGATTTCGAACTCGACCCTTTCAACAAGCAAGGCGGTCTCGGAAAAATGTGGCAGCTATTCGGCGAAGAAACCGATGCAATCATTGAATTAAATTAAAAGCTGGTTGCATAAATTAAAGAGGAGAAGAATAATTATGAACCAAACTGCATTGCTACTATGAAACAGCCGTTGCGTCCCACTCTTGTACGAGATAACAATATGGAGCAATTGAGGAACGGGAAGTATGGTTAGGTGAAGTTGAGAAATTTGCTGCTTGAAAACTTTTACAGTAAAAAATTAACAAAATAAGAGAAAGTATGTCAAAAACCGTCAGAAAAATTGGTGCGAATATAAACATGAACGCGATGGTAATTCATCAAGTTTCCAAAATTGCAAATGATAGATATGTTTCTGTAAAGATGGCGGATAAGGTAATTGATGTCGAAGAAAAAGAGCAAGTATTTATTGGTAAACTCAGCAAAGCGTACTATAAAAAGTCAAATCCGACATACGGCATTTTCGGGGATGAAGATCCTACTTTCAAAAACCTTTTAAGTACGTATATAGATACAAGCGACTTCTATTCCTTCTCAGCTCAGGCTACAGAATACTATAAAATTATTCTACAGAATACAATAAGTGCAACGGGTGGATTCTTAATGTTTGCAGACTTCGTCAATACAGATATTTCTGATCGTTATTTGCTTGTCCTAACAACTAACAATAAAGATGGTTACATGGTTAGTGATGATTTGAAAATTCAGGATATCAAAAATATAGATTTAAGTAAAGTCGATATAGCATGTATGATTAATCTTACAAAGTGGGAGGATATTGATAATGGGGTCGATACTGATACTAAAACATATCTCTCTTTTGTGAAGGGGAATAAGAATATAAGCTACTACTTCTTATCCTATATTGACTGCAATAACAAGACAACTAATACCGAATCAACGAAAAGGCTAACAAACGCATTGAACGAATATGCAAAGGAAAAAGCATATGATAGAAATACTACAATTAAAAAGCGAAATGCAGTATACCAGTATTGCGATGATTGCTTGAAAACTAAAAAGGAGATTCAATTATCCGCAATTTCAGCTTTGCTAGATCCGGAAAGTCCGGAAGGGTTTTCAGAATTTGCCTCAGACGAAAAGTATGGTGTAAGTGAAACTATTAAAGGAGACAGAGCTCAACTTCGAAAAATGAAATATATAATGTATGCGGATGAAAAGTACCGTCTTGAATTTGATAGCGACCTATTAGGTAAAGAGGTAGTTTATAACAGACAGAAGAATGAGTTGACGTTTAAAAGCCTTCCTGAAGATTTAATCAAGCAAATTCCGCAATAAGAATGTTGACTGAACTCGTTCATATGGTTACTAATAATGATCACAAAATTTTTAAGGGGACATTATTCTGTAACAATTTGTTGGTTACTGCTGAACTACTCGACCTAATTGAATTTTTTGAGGATAATAATATTCTTGAGAATACTGATTATGAGAAAAAGATAGGTACTAAGATAACCTTAGAGCTTTCTTTGGCTAGATTGAATTCTTTTGGTTTCTATGAATCTCGTGAAGCTTTTATAACTAAGAGCAAATACGACAGCAAGGCGAATTTTTATCTATATGACATTGGTGTTTTTAACAGTGGCGATGTACCATTTGTCGCAAAGTATAATGCTGTACTCCGGTTTCTAAATTCTATTAAGCAAATTGCTAAACATACTTTTACTGATGTAGACATTGATATCTCAATAGTTGTTAATGATAAGAAGTCGAGCATTATTCCGTTAACATACTCTGCGGATGACGTTGAAGCAATTACTGTAGAGGAGATTGAAAAAATTGATCTTCTGACAGTCACCTTTTCTGATATTAATTCCGAGAAGAGACTGTTGTTCGTGAATGAACTGATGGATTTTGTTACAGCTTTTAAAGAGGATACAAGGTTTTCTTCACTTATAAGAGGTGCAGCAGGGTTTTACGAAAAGTGTATAGGTGCTTACCAGTATTACCTGCGTGATTTCTCTTTTAATAAATTGAAGCTTGAGTTGGATACTAAGGCCCTGGAATTCATGCAGAAAATCCAAGGAGTAATTAACGATTCTCAAACAAAACTTATAGCTATTCCTACCGCTTTTGTTCTTGCGTTTTCAACGTTTGATTATGATAATCCTCGAGTGGCCAAAAATTTGGTTGCCATAGTTAGTTTATTTTTGTTTTCCTATCTCATTCAAATATTTATTAACAATCAGAAAAGCACATTGAAATTCTTAGGGGAAAACATAAAATCTTTTTTAGAGACCTTTGATAACAATGAAGTTGAAAGGATTTCAAATAAATTCTCAATTGCAGAGGATGAATTGAATAACCAAAATGACAGAATTGCTTCAATTGAGGTTCTGCTTTGGGTTGTTCCGATAATACTATTAGCGATGTGGGTAACATTAAGGATAAATCAAAAATAAAATGAAATACAGACGGAAAATATATTGCGAGCAGCGATAAAGTAAACAACAGCGATTGAAGAAAGAACAATAACATATCGTTCAGCAAATAGAAAGCCGTCTTAGTGTTTGTGATAAGATAGAAGAAACATTAACCAACAGCCTTAAACAAGCAGAGGCTTTAAGACAAAGTATTTTAAAGAAAGCGTTTGAAGGGAAGTTGATTTAAATATAATAAGTAATCGTAGTATGAGAATTACGGAAATAAACATAGACAATGAATTGGGAGCAAAAGTTGGATTAGCAAATAGTTCAATGAAAAGACTTGGGAGTTTAGTTGCGTTGATCGGAAAGAATGGTTCCGGAAAGACAAGAATTTTAAACCTAATTGATTCAAATGTAAATGGT
>DASVST010000085.1:0-4720 GCA_036387965.1 Segetibacter sp.
ACTAATTTTTTGTTTTACTTCTTCAGCGATTTGTTGGTTTGAACTTACAATAATTAACGCGTCAGCACTTGGCGACCACTGGTATCTAGCTTTGTTCTTTGTATAATATTCCCGCAGACCTAATGTATCGACATTTGCACGACTCCACACATTAACATCCATAATTCCAAATAGCATATTTGCTTCCTTAAACTCCTGCACCTGCTGCTTGAACAATGGACTGTATTCACTTATGTGATTGCGGTAATATTCTGCGCCGGTAGTATTTACATACTCCTGCATTAATTGCTTGTAGGGTGCATTAGACAAAGGCAACGAAGATTGTCGTATGGCCTTAGTAAACTGGATCCAGTCAGCAACTGTAATCTTTTGTTGGGCAAAACTGAATAAAGGTGTTTTATCATTTATGTTGGTAAACGAACCAATCTTACCATTTTTCATTACTGAGTCTGTGTAACGCCACAATTCTTGTTCACTATACACTGATGGCTTATACTTAATACTGGAAAGTTGTTTTTGAATAAGCACCTTCTTCGCTTTGCTAAGCCTGCCATCCTTCGTTACTTTCTCTTTTATCGAAGCTCCTGCAGTGGGATCATTAAAATCAGTACCAACAGGCTTAACTTCATTGAGCTTTAAAATATGATAGCCATGATTTGTGAGGAAGGGTCTGCTAATGTCACCAGGCTTCTTTAAAGCATATGCAGCTTGTTCAAAAGCAGCGTCATATTGGCCAACGCTTACCTCAGGCAATAATCCACCGCTGGCTACTGAATTGTTATCGTTACTTATGCTTCTTGCTAAAGCTTCGAAAGAAGCACCTTTTTGTAATAAATTGTATGTGGAATCAGCAATCGTTGCAACAGCTTGCTTTTGTTGTTCTGTAGATGCAGGAGGTAAAGCAATCAGTATTTGAGAAACCTTCCGTGATCCGGCAGCTTTTCTTTCTTCTACATTTTTAAATATATGATAGCCGAGGCTGCTTTTGAAGGGTGCAGAATAAGTACCCGGCTTTAATTTATACGCAACATTCTCAAACTCGTATGGAAGCGTAAAAACTGTGATAAATCCTAAATCTCCGCCGGATTGTTGTGTAGCTGCATCATTAGAAAACTCCTTGCTAACTGAGGCAAAATCTCTTCCACTTTTTAAAGCTTTATATGCTGATTGGATTGACCGATATGCGGTAGCTGTATCTAAGCCAGGCAGTACTTCGATAAAAACCTGTGCAAGGTGAACATCTTTCTGGCTTCGCTGAAATGCTTCCTTTACTAATTCGTCAATCCTTGCTTCTTCATTTAGAATATTATCGGCGATCTGTTGTTTGAAATTGTCCAACTCGATCTTTTGTGTTGGATCATCATTCAACTTTACATCATAAGCTGCCTGAACCTTTAACTTGTAATTTATATATAGGTCGAGGTATTCCTTTAGAGCTTGTTTTCTGTTTGCAACAGGATTTGGATTCTTGTTGAAAGCCCTTAAAAACTCCTCTTTGGATACAGGCTTACTTCCATAAGTAAATAATGTTTGAGAATATGAAGCTATTACAAGAGACAAGGAAAAGAAACTCAATACCAATTTCTTCATGAGGGTAGATTAATCTGCTAAGGTCTAACTTTTGTTTTTTAGTTTGGCCTTTATTACATCATCAAACTGTTCGATAGAAAGCATTTTACCGATGATGCGTTTCTTATCGTCGAGCAAATAAAAAGTAGGTGTTTTAAAAACATCATACAACTGGCGAAAGTTTGGAAGACCTTTTTTTGCTTCCTCATCTTTCATCGCCTTGGTTTGATAGATGTGTACCCAGTTGTTTATTTTATTGTCTACAATGAACTTCTTCCAATCAGTTAATGCAGTATTATCTACATTAACTCCAACCATTTTTACACCAAGTGCTTTCCACTTTGCCTTGTAGATAGAATCAACCCGTGGTACCATCTCTTTACAATGGCCGCAATGCGGATCCCAAAAACTAACGAAAGTAAACGGAGCAGCAATATTATACAAAGAAACTGATTGTCCACTTGTATCAAGCATTTGTAACTCCGGTGCAGCCTCACCAATTTGGTTTGCCATCAAACTATATGCACGATCGAATATATATTGTTTTTGCTTAGTACTTAGCCATGTCGTGTCGCCTTTGCTATAGAATTTATCAAACAAAAACAGGAATACCTTTTCCTGTCCCATGAATTCGGGGCTAATATATTTATCAGTAAACTTTCCTAACAGGTATTTGAACATCTCCTGGCTGTTGCGGGCAACAAGCAACATGTAGTTCACTTCTTTTATTACCGAATCCGCTTGTTGATCAACATAATACTTGAAATACTCCTCAAGCTTCGATTCAAATATTTGAGAAGGAGTTCTTACAAGCCTTTCATCGTCAAATGAAACATCATCCCACCAATGATTTTTGACATATAAATATGGGTATGTTGAATCAAGTTTGCCATTTGCAAGCTTTGGCATCGCAGGTATCTCAGGCCTCTTCATTGCATTAAATAACGAGGTCAACAAAGAGTTCGGATGTTTTTTTACCAGTGCTTCGCGATATACCTGCAGTTCATTATTCTTCTTTGCCAAATCTGCTCTTATCGCTGTAGAATCTTTGGCATTTTTTGTACCACTTAATTGACTTTGAAGCCGGCTTAGTTCGGGTGCCTTTTGTGCAAGAAATTGAGTGTACTGTTGAAAAATCTGATTTTCAGTTGAGCCAGTTATTGTTACAGTTTCTGGTTTTGATGTATCTGATTTTATAGAAAACTTCTGCTCACGATCCATTAATACTTCAAAAAGCAAGACCTTCTGTGGGGAGACAATGAAATAAATTCCTCCGGGTAATTTTTTAGCTCCCTTGAAAACTCCCTCGCTTTTCTCATTCAGCCATGCAGAATCGGCCAGGTTTTTATACTTACCATAATGACAACCTAAATAAATCCAGGTGTTTTTTAGTGGAGTTAAGGAGATTGGAATATTATAGCCTACTGAAGTACCGGGTGATTTTGAATTACTCTTGCTTTGAGCTATGGTTTGAAAAAACCATGACAGAAAAAAAAGACTAAAAAGTACAACTCTCCTCATTATATGTATTCGGATTTAATTCGTAAAAATATTCTTTAAACAGCAACTTGCTATTTTGGAATTGTTAATATGCGGCAAAACATGCTGTATAACGGATAGTGAGGCTTTATATTTTGTATTTACTCGCTAGAAGATGCGATTTAACAATGCTGCTCAAAACCAGGGTTCTGAAAAAGGCACACACCCAAATGAAGTCAGCAGATTTAGAAAAGGCTATTGGCTAAGCATCCGCATCAGGTCTGTTTCCCTTGTCTTTCTTTCTTGCATTAACCGCCATAAATGCAATAACAACAATGAAAACAACTATAAGTGGAATTATTAAAAACATGGCGATAAATTTTAGATATAAGAATTATTATAAATATCATACCATCAGACATCTTTCTCAAGTTTGTACAACTCTTGGCAACTCTCACAGAAGAAGGTGCGACGTTTAGTTTTGCCTGCGTATTTCTTTACGAGAGGTATTTCGCACCTGGCGCAGGTTCGCTTTGTATGTGCGAGCCAATGCTTCTTTAAAACGTATTGTTTCTTCCATTCCAAAAAATCAAAACTGTAATTCCGGGCTTCATCAATAAGTAGTTTCATTTGCTTTGCGGGTAAAGCGCCCACATTACTTTCAGGGTGAACCATAATTCTGAAAAGCACTTCATTCTTGATTATGTTTCCTACTCCGGCAAAAATGTTTTGGTCGAGCAATGCATCACATGCTAAGGTTGTCGGTTGGGCGCAGAGCTTCTTCTTTGCCTTCGTGGCGTCCCAGGTATCATTCATAACATCTGACGACCAATCATATATCTCATCCAAATCTTCTTCGATAAACTGAACGGAACATGCATAAAAGTTTATTTCACCTTCCTTAAACAGCAGGCTTAATCGTGCCGGTGATTCTTTCTTTTCATTGATTCTATACGAGCCGAATAACATAAAATGTATTCGAATAGAGAAATCTTTAAACTGGATTAGAAAATGCTTGCCCCAGCTTCTGAAGTCGACGATCTTTTTGCCCTCAATCCGTTGAATGTCTTGCTTACTGTTGCCTTCAACCTTCAGCACCTTCTTACCTATAAATTGAGGAACGAGTTCTTTTAGGATTACTATCGAAGGACCTTCTGGCATCGGGAGTATTTGACTAACCTGTAGATGAAACTTTTTTATGAAGCGAAGCTGTATAGTCTTGTCCTATAGCTGATAGAAATTCAGAGTGGTTCCACCCATCTGCTACAGCTGTGAGTTGAGGATTTCGTTTAGCAATATACATTTCGTGTCCAGGAGAATTAACCACTTCCATTCCGCAGGTTCTGAGCATTGCCAAAATACAAGAGTGATTTGGTGCGAACCAATTAGTTGGATCTCCTGCTACTTTCTTCTCAATAAAAGCCATTGAAGGCCACCCCTTATGCAGCATCTTTTTTCTCTTTACTAAGTCAAGATCTTCGGGTGTTGCAAGAACTTCCTCTCCGGGTATAGTTAATGTTTGGAAGACCATCATTTTGTTCACCTTCTGGGTTACGATATCCAACGCAAGCATGGGGTAGCGTAGGTGATAGAACACACCCATAAAAATTACAAGATCAAATTTCTTGTTGAGCCTGGCGAGATCATAAACCTGCATTTGTTTGAACTTAAC
>DASVST010000086.1:0-4344 GCA_036387965.1 Segetibacter sp.
ATTACTATAGCAGGGTTCATGCTGAAGAGTATGCCTTCCATGGAGATCCTGCGATAAAACTGAATGCATCTGCATTGCCAGACTATGTAGTAGAAGCGCCAGGTATAACTATTGATCCAGCTTTTATGTCTGTAGCTGATACTACTTTTACTGTTAAGGTAAGAGTGAATAACATTGGAAAAGCCACTAATGATTCTGTTACATTCAGGTTGAACAGAACCTTTCCGAATGGTTCAACGACTACAGTTCTCATAAAAAAATTCGCGAAGTTATTTCTTGAAGATTCTGTTTCTGTACAAGTGCCCATAGTAAGCAACCGGGATAAAGGCAGCAATGTTCTTACAGCCACCCTCGACTATAACAATGAGGTAAATGAAGTTGTAAAATATAACAACTCAGCTTCTAAAACCATTGACATTTCAGAAGACGAGATAAGGCCGATATATCCTTACAAGTATGCAGTGATCAATCAGCCTGTAATTAAGCTTGCGGCTTCAACTGTCAATCCGTTTAGTCCTGCTCGTAATTATATAATGGAGATCGATACAACAGAGCTTTTTAATTCTCCTCTAAAAATTAGTAAGACCAACTATTCATCCGGTGGAGTAATTGAGTTTGATGCAGGATTCAGCTTTGTAGAAAACAGAACTTATTATTGGAGAGTAGCTCCTTCGGGCTTATCTTCTCCTCATTGGAATATTTCATCTTTTGTATATAGAAGTGGTGCAGTACCGGCTTTTGAACAAAACCATCTGTATCAAAAATTAAATTCGCAATTAACAGGATTATCATTTGACAGCACGAAGAGAAAGTATAGCTTCCTCAAAAAAGCACACAATTTATTTATTACAAATTCTATATATCCAACAAGTGGTACAGAGGATAATCACTTCAGTATTTCTGTTGATGGAAGTACAAGTATTCAAAGTGCATGTCTTGGTAGCTCTATAATCGTTAATGTGTTTGATTCATTAACCTTTGAGCCATGGAAGAATACAACTAATCCTTTTGGAGCAGCTCCTACGTGCAAACCGACGAGACAATATAATTTCGAATACTCATATAGGTCAGCTGATACTAGAAAGAATGCGGTGGAGTTTTTAAATACTGTACCGAATGGTTCTTTTGTAGCCGTACGCCTGGTGCTTGATGCCCCTCATAATGTGTTTGCTGCAGATTGGGCACAGGATTCTGCTGTGTATGGAACTAGTTTTTCTTTATATCATCGTTTAAAGTCTTCAGGTTTTACCGATATAGATTCTTTTAACCGTCCGCGTACATGGGCTTTCGTCTTCAAAAAAGGCGATGCCGGTTTTACACCCCAAAGTGACTTTAGTGAAGGTGAATATGATCGTCTTACACTGTCAGTTGACGCTATTACATCAGGTACAAGAGGCACCATTACATCACCGAAATTTGGACCTGCGAAAAGCTGGAGCAAAGTTGTATGGAATGGTTATAGTGAAGAAGTTGGATCAGATGTACCAACAGTGGATGTAATTGGAATTAGTGCCGACAATACTGAAAGAGTTTTATTCACTGTTGATAACACAAATCACGACTTCAATATTTCGTCTGTTAGTGCAGCTCAATATCCATTTATTAAATTAAGGTTGAATAACAAAGACACCCTTACTGCTACTCCTTACCAGCTAACTTCGTGGAGAGTAGATTATGACCCGGTACCTGAAGGAGGTCTTGCTCCAAATATGCACTTTAGTATGCCTGAATACCACAATGGCATAGTTGGTTCTCCCGACTCATTAAGATTCAGTGTAGCTTTCAAAAATGTGAGTAAGGTAAATTTTGACCGGCTTAACGTGAAACTCGTTTTAATCGATACAATGGGAGTTTCCCGTACATATCCATTGCCACAAACAAGGCTGATCCCCGCAGGAGATACAGTGCACGTTGCGGTTGCCATCAATGCGTCCGATTTAAGTGGTGTTTACAACGTTTACCTACAGGCAAATCCAAATAACCTAACTACAGAACAGCACTCTTTTAATAACTTCTTTTATAGAACGATCAACATTAATAATGCAAGGTTATTACCGGTTACTTTACTTGACTTTAATGCTGTTCTCCAGGGAAATGATGTAAGAACTGCCTGGTCAATTACAGAAGAAACAAATGTGAAGGAGTATGTAGTTGAGCATAGTAGAAATGGTTCTAATTATAACAAAATCGGAACAGTAACTGCAACGAACGGTCAGGGTATTAGAAATTATACTTTCGTGCATCCAAATGTTTCTGAAGGCAAAAACTTCTATCGCTTATTAATAAATGACAAGGATGGAGCATCTAAGTTTTCGTCTGTACGTTTAGTAACTGTCGGAAAGAGTTTGATCGTGAATGTTTATCCGAACCCCGTAAAAGATAAACTCAATGTGTCTTTAAACTCTTCCGGAAGCAAACCAGCAAATTTAAAGTTGATAAATACATTCGGACAGGTGGTTCACCAGCAGCAATTAAGTGGAACCGTGCAAATTGATATGACAAAGTATGCTGCCGGTATGTATGTGCTGCAAATAGATGACGGATTGAATATCAGCACATTTAAAGTGCAAAAGCAATAAATCATAAAATTTAGATAAAGCTCCCTTCAAAAGGAGCTTTATTTTTTAAACTGCCTATTAAAGTACATTTTTACAACCTTTTAAATCATTGTTGTAACTTTTCTACATGAAATTGAAATACTTGGCTGTTTGCATATTGGGGATGATGGTGTGTGGGAAAGCAAACTCGCAATTCAGAAAATATTCTAACGAGTTTTTAAACATTGGTGCAGGAGCAAGGGGCTTGGCAATGGGTGGAGCGCAGGTGGCCTCAATTAATGATGGTACGGCTGGTTATTGGAATCCTGCAGGTCTTGTCGGAATAAAAAAATATCCATCTGTTCATTTGATGCACGCAGAATATTTTGGGGGCATAGGCAAATATGACTTTGGAAGTATAGCAATTCCTGTTAATGGCGATAAAAGAGTTGTAGGATTATCTGTTTTACGTTTTGCAGTTGACGATATTCCAAATACACTTGATTTAATACAACCGGATGGTTCAATAAACTATGCAAATCTAAAATCTTTTTCTTCGGCTGATTATGCTTTCTTATTCTCCTTTGCCCAAAAAGTAAAGGATGAAGAAAATAAGAAATTCAGTTTTGGAGGGAATGTAAAGATTATACACCGCAAGGTTGGCAGCTTTGCTACTGCATGGGGTTTCGGTCTGGATGGTGGCATTCAATACCAGTCAAATAGGTGGAAGCTTGGTTTAGCAGCAAGAGATATAACTACTACGTTTAACGCTTGGTCATATACATTTACTGAGAGAGAAAAAGAAGTTTTGTACCAAACTAATAATGAAATTCCACTTAGATCAACTGAGTTAACCGCACCAAGGTTAATTGCGGGAGCAGCAAGAACCTTTGTATTAAGTAAAAAGATTAATCTTGAAGCTGAGGCGAATCTTGACTTTACTTTCGATGGACAACGCAATACGGTGATAAGCAGTAAATCAATAAATGTTGATCCCAGGCTCGGGCTTGAGGCATCTTATCAAAATACTATTTATTTCAGGGCAGGAATATCAAATTTTCAAAAAGCGTTATCCGATGGTGATACTTTAAATAAAAAAGAAGTGTGGATTTATCAGCCAAGTATAGGTGCTGGTTTTCGAATTAAAAATGTGGTGATAGATTACGCCTTTACAAATCTTGCAAATCAGTCCAACCCTTTATATACCCATATTTTTTCATTACGACTTGATTTAAAAAAGGGTGATGATTAGTGCTGTTCAACCAGATATTGTATGAAGAAGTTTACATTTTTACTATTTTTTGCTTTCATATCCAGCTTAGCGTTTTCGCAGGTATATAACAATGAATGGATAGATTATTCAAAAACGTATTATAAGTTCAAAATTGGTAAAACAGGTTTGTATAGAATTACTGCCGCTTCCTTAAGTTCAATCGGCTTAGCAAATGAGCCGGTACAAAATTTTAAATTATGGCGAAATGGTAAACAAGTTCCACTTTATACATCAACTGCAACCGGCGCAATCGGTTCAGGTTTTATCGAGTTTTGGGGTGAGCAGAATGATGGAGTTTTAGATAAGCAGCTATATCGGCAGCCCGAGTGGCAATTATCGGATAAGATAAGTTTGCAAACTGATACTGCTGCATATTTTTTAACTGTTGATGCTACAGCAACTAATTCAAGATACACCAATACATCAAACAACGTAGCCTCTAATACTCTTCCTGCAGAGTCTTTTTTCATGCACTCTTTGAGAATTGATTTCAAAGACCGAATTCATCGGGGAACTGCGTTGAACTTTGGCGAA
>DASVST010000087.1:0-2732 GCA_036387965.1 Segetibacter sp.
CACTTGCATGGGGAATGACGGGGCATCGTGTAGTTGGAGAGATTGCTGATAAATACCTGAGTTCTAAAGCAAGAAAAGAAATACGAAAAATATTGGGTAATGAATCAATTGCAATGTCGAGCAATTGGGCTGATTTCATTAAGTCAGATACCAACTTTCGTTACCTGAACCCATGGCATTATGTAAACTTCGATTCAGGCATTACCTATACGCAGATGGTTGCTTTTTTAGACAAAGACACTGCTGTTGATGCATATACCAAAATTGTTTTTCTCACTAAGGAGTTAAAAGCGAAAAGCCTTTCATTAGAGACAAAGCAATTCTACCTAAGGCTTCTTATTCACCTGGTTGGTGATATTCACCAGCCTCTTCATGCCACTAAAAAAGGTATTTCGGGTGGTAATGATATCAGGGTTTCCTGGTTTAGTGAAAATTCAAACCTACACCGCGTTTGGGACTCTGATCTGATAGACCACCAACAACTTAGCTACACAGAATATGTAAAGGCTATCAACTATGTTACACCTGCCGAAAAAGCAACCTGGCAAAGACAACCGCTTACTGAATGGCTATTTGAATCATACCAGATAAGCTTAAAGCTTACAGATGAAATAAAGACACCAAATCCACGACTTGGTTACGAGTATAATTTCAAACACTTGGAGACGATGAATAAGCAGTTGCTAAAAGGTGGAGTTCATCTTGCTACTTTGCTGAACCAGATTTACGGGTAGTTGAATAATTGTTCGTCATCCTGAATTCATTTCAGGTTCTCCTGTTTTTCTTGAGAAGAATGTGTTATGCCAAGAGATGCTGAAACAAGTTCAGCATGACGCTGATGTTTCTCGCTGCTTGTCTCTTGTTTTCTGTTTTATCCTCACTTAACCTTATTCTTTACTTCATTTAACTTCATCAGTGCTTCAACAGGAGTAAGCCTGTTGATGTCTATGTTGTCGAGCATCGTTCTTATCTCATCAAAAGTTTCGCTGTGTGCATCAAATATGCTTAATTGTAATTTTGGAGAGGTAAGGTTCTTCACGTTCCCCGTTAAATTATTAGATGAAGAATCGGTAACGTGCTTGCTCTCTAACTGCTGAAGAATATCATTAGCACGTTCGATTAACTTCGGAGGCATTCCCGCCATTCGTGCAACATGAATACCAAAGCTATGTGTGCTTCCTCCCGGAGCTAATTTGCGGAGGAAAATTATTTTATTACCAACTTCTTTATTCGTGACATGATAGTTTTTCACCCTTGGTAATGTGTTCTCCAACTCATTTAGCTCATGGTAATGGGTAGCAAATAATGTTTTTGGCGCATGAGGAGATGAGTGAAGAAATTCAACAATGCTCCATGCGATACTTATTCCGTCATACGTACTTGTACCCCGCCCAATTTCATCAAGTATCACAAGGCTTCGGGGAGTTAGATTGTTAAGAATGCTTGCCGTTTCGTTCATCTCAACCATAAAAGTACTTTCACCACCACTTAAATTATCACTTGCACCAACACGTGTAAATATTTTATCAGTTAAGGAAATATTTCCCGCACTTGCAGGAACAAAACTCCCGATGTGTGACATTAGAGTGATCAATGCAGTTTGCCTTAACAATGCACTTTTACCACTCATGTTTGGACCGGTGAGAATAATGATCTGTTGTGAAGACGGGTCGAGTGAAATATCGTTTGTAACATAACTCTCGCCAGCAGGTAAGTTTCGTTCTATAACCGGATGCCTGCTATCTTTTACATCAAAAGAAAGCTCTTCGTGTATAACAGGTTTTTTATAATTATACTGCAATGCATTGTTTGCAAAACAGCAAAGACAATCTAGTATAGCAAGTACATTTCCATTTACTTGCATTGGTGCAATATAATCTTGCAATTCAAGTAAAAGCTTATCAAAGATTTGCTGCTCTATTGCAAGTATTTTGTCTTCAGCACCGGTTATTTTTTCTTCATAGCTTTTGAGCTCTGCTGTTATATATCTTTCTGCATTTGCAAGTGTTTGCTTTCGCATCCATTCCTGCGGAACTTTACTTTTATGCAGGTTGGTTACCTCAAGATAATATCCAAATACATTATTAAATCCCACCTTAAGAGAAGAAATGCCTGTTGCTTCAATTTCTTTTTGTTGGAGCTGAACAAGGTAGCCTTTGCCGGTGCTTGCTATGTTTCTTAATTCATCTAATTCATCATGCACACCCGCTTTTACAACACCACCTTTAATTATCTGTGGGGGAGGATTATCAACTATTTCATTCAATATCTTTTCAACTATATAATTGCATGGATTAAGTGCATCAGCTAATCTTTTGAGGTACGTGTTTGTAGTAGCACTGCATACACTTTTAATAGATAATACATGCTGAAGACCTTTTGCTATTTGCACCACTTCACGTGGATTTACTTTCTTCAGCGGTATTTTACTTACCAGTCTTTCAATGTCTCCGCATTGTTTTATGTGTTGCGAAAAACTTGTTCGTAGATCAACTTCTTTGATTAAGAACTCTACAAGATCAAGACGCTCATTGATTTTATTAATGTCTTTTAGAGGAAGAACAATCCAACGTTTCATTAAACGTGCACCCATTGGGCTGTATGTATTATCAAGTATCTTAAGTAATGTCTGCCCGTTTTCAACTCCACTATTCAATAGTTCAAGATTGCGGATGGTGAACCGATCCATCCATAAATAATCTTCTTTATCAAGCCGCTGTATCGAGGTAATG
>DASVST010000088.1:0-1896 GCA_036387965.1 Segetibacter sp.
CTGCAGACTTCGTTATTCAGCCATATAGAAATGCAACACAGAGTGGAGTAACACCACTTGCATACCATTTTGAAAAGCCAATGTTGGTAACAAATGTGGGTGGCTTACCAAGCTTGGTTCCTCACCATAAAGTCGGAATCGTTTCTGAACCAAATGCTAATGCCATAGCAGATGGAATATTGAAATTGTATGAATTAGGAGAAAATCATTTTTTGCCTCATCTTCGTGAGGAGAAGAAAAAATATAGCTGGAGTACATTGACAAAGGCTATAATTAATTTAAGTTCAAGAGAAAGTTGAAAGGTTGATTCGTTGAAAGGTTGACAGCTTATGAAACAGCTGCCTTATCAACAGATCAACTAGTCAACAGATCAACTTACAATAATTATGATTTATAGAAGCAGGGCTCCATTAAGATTAGGACTTGCCGGTGGTGGAACCGATGTGAGTCCTTATAGCGATTTATATGGAGGTGCTATTCTTAACGCAAGTATCTCTTTATATGCACATGCCAGTATAGAGCCGATTGAAGGAAATACGATTATTCTACAGACACTAGATCGGCACGAAGAACAAAAATTTGAATGGGCTATTGAACTTCCGATTGATGGCACATTAGATTTATTAAAAGGTGTTTACAACAGAATACAAAAAGATTACGGTGTACCACAAAAAGGATTCAGGCTATCAACTTATGTAGATGCACCGGCGGGCAGTGGACTTGGTACTTCTTCAACATTAGTTGTAGCAATAATCGGGGCATTTGCCGAAATGCTTCGCCTTCCTTTAGGCGAATATGATGTCGCTCATTATGCTTATGAAATTGAACGTAACGATCTGAAACTTGCAGGTGGAAAACAAGATCAATATGCTGCTGCATTTGGAGGCATGAACTTCATGGAGTTTTATGACAATGACCAGGTAATTGTAAATCCGTTAAGAATAAAACCACAGGTGCTTAGTGAACTTGAGAATAATCTTGTTTTATATTTTACATCAACAAGTCGCGAGTCTGCAGTAATAATAAAAGAGCAGCAAAAGAATGTAACCAGTAAAAACCAGTCTTCAATAGATGCCATGCACCAGTTGAAGGAACAGGCAAAACGTATGAAGGAGGCTGTATTGAAAGGAAGGCTTCATGAGATTGGAGAAATACTTGATTTTGGATTTCAGCAAAAAAGAAAAATGGCTGCAAATATTTCGAACAGCAGTATCGAAGAATTATACAACGCTGCTAAATCAGCAGGCGCAACAGGTGGTAAAATAAGTGGCGCAGGTGGTGGTGGATTTATGATATTTTACTGTCCTGGCAATTGCCGCTATAAAGTAATTGATGTGTTAGAAAAGTTTGGTGGGCAAAGTCGTAATTACCAGTTTGCACAGGCAGGTTTAACAAGCTGGACTGTTTAGATGTTGATTGGTTGAAAAGTTGATTAGTAAAAGGAAAAATACTTTTTGTTACCAGCAATTGAATAAAGATGTAGCTCCGGTTGCGTCGCACACTTGTACCGCATAACATATCTCGTCATTGCGAGGAGGAATGACGAAGCAAACTGCTGATCCAAAATGATAAATGGATGTCGTTCGTATATCAGTTTAACTCCTTCCTGTAATGATCAGAGGAGATAAAACTTGAAGTGAGTGACCATTCGACTTCGCTCATGGTAAACTGCACGATGATACTATGAAAAATAAATGAGGCAAAATAAAGATCAAAAAACATGAACATAATCAAAGACATAATCTCAGCTTCAATAGATGTTAAGCAACAGGTATTGCAAAATGAAGATCTGCTTTCAAATATTGATGTCGTAATAAATGTTGTTACAGATGCATTTAAAAACGGTAACAAAGTTTTGTTTTGTGGCAACGGTGGAAGTGCTGCAGATGCACAGCA
>DASVST010000089.1:0-5057 GCA_036387965.1 Segetibacter sp.
AACTACATTGAAAGAAATGGAAAAATGCCAGGGCGTGAGTGTTGGTAAGGCAATGAAATATGGCAGACCCTTTGTTGATCTTATAGCCAAATATGTAGAGGAGAATGACATTGAAAAGCCAGACGATTTCGTAATGAAGAGTGTTGCAAATAAAAGCAACAACAAAATATTCATCATTCAAAACGTAGATAAAAAGATGTCGCTGGAAACCATTGCAAAAAACAAAGATCTTAAGTTAGATGTGTTGTTAGAAGAAATGGAAACAATCGTTGCAAGTGGTACAAAACTGAACCTAAATTATGCTATTGATGATATGCTTGATGAAGATGAGCAGGAAGAGATTATAGATTACTTCCGCACTTGCGAAACGTCTTCGTTAGATATTGCGCAAGAAGAGTTAGCGGATAGTGGTTATGAATGGGAGCAATTAAAAATTATGAGGATCAAGTTCTTAAGTGAATATGGTAACTAAGGTCTATTGATGAAATACTGCGAACCCGCACATGTTGCGGGTTTTTCTTTGTAGAAATGTTTCCACATACTCTTGCAATTTCTCTTAGATCTTCTAACGATTTTTTTGATTTCATAAGACATCATCATTTCGTAAGATGTTTCGCTTCATAGCTTAAACGTAATATACATACATGTTTTAGGGAAGAAGTCAAATTTACCTATCGCATTTTGATAGGTCCTATTATCTTACAAGGGATGAAAATCAATGGCATATGGATTGCTTTAATTAGATATAACAAATGTATATGCATCTAAAAACTTTTCAACCAGCAAACGTAAACGAACATAGCTTTCTTCATGTTGTCGCTAATAAAGCAGACGAGCTTACAATTAAAGTTTTTGATGTTAGAGGTCGTATGGCAAAGACAATAAATACTACCATCAATCAGGGTGTTCAGCAACTTAATTTGAATATGACAGATCTTGACACAGGCAACTATGTATTAAATGCCTTTGCCGGTGGAAACTTTCTTAAGTCTTTCAGGTTTATCAAACAATAATATTCTCATGTTAACTATTCAGCCTTGCCATTGGTAAGGCTTTTTCTTTGTATGGAAGCTATAGTTGATAACATGTGTTTCATTTATAAGTTGCTCTTACTTTTGCACCATTACTAAACTCTTAATATGTCAATACCTGTAGTTGATTTAAAAACATTTTTGAGCGGAGATGTAGAAAATAAAAAAGCCTTTGTACAACAACTTGGTAACGCATATGAGGAAGTTGGATTTGTTGCCGTTAAAAATCATGGTATCCCTAACAACCTTATCGCTGACTTGTATGAATATGTGCAACAGTTTTTTTCTTTACCATCAGAACAAAAGTTGAAGTATGAAATACCCGGCTTAGCTGGTCAACGAGGATATACAAGCTTTGGTCGCGAACATGCAAAAGGAAGTGAGGCGCCAGATCTTAAGGAGTTTTTTCAATATGGCCAAACCGTGGAAGATGGAGATCTAATCAAGGACGAATACCCAGATAATGTGAAAGTAAGGGAGGTAAAGAACTTTGATGAGACACTACTTGCGGCATATAAAAACTTTGAGAAAAGTGGACGAGCAATGCTCCAGGCAATAGCCTTGTATTTAGGACTGGATGAATTTTTCTTTGACGAACACATCCATAACGGTAATTCTATTCTACGCTGTATACATTATCCTCCGATAACTTCAGAACCGAAAAGTGCAATAAGAGCTGAGCAGCATGAAGACATCAACCTTATTACTTTGCTTGTGGGTTCATCTGCAGATGGTTTACAAATTTTAACGAAACAGAACGAATGGGTGGGAGTGACATCTTTGCCGGAGCAAATTGTTGTAAATGTTGGAGACATGCTTCAGAGGCTTACAAACAATAAACTAAGAAGTACAACACATCGCGTTGTTAATCCGTCTCGCGATCTGTGGCATACGTCAAGGTTTTCTATGCCCTTCTTTTTACACCCGAAAGGAAAAATGAGTTTAGCTTGTTTAGAAAGCTGTATAGATGATGCGCATCCTATAGCTTATCCCGACGCTACTGCCGGTGAATATCTCGACGAAAGATTACGTGAAATAGGATTAAAGAAATAGATTAGCAGGAGGAATAAGCTTACCAACACTCTGCAAACTTTCATTATTGGTACTTCTGCGGCATATACCCTTTTTACAAACTGTCTTTAGACACAGCCTTACTGCGTTTGGTGGCCCGCAAATGCATTTTGTACGAATGCATAAATTATTCGTTGAGAAACACCGATATATAGAAGAAAAGGAACTTCTGGAACTGAATGCCTTTGTACAACTTTTGCCTGGTGCAGGCAGCAGTCAAACACTAACGCTTATAGGATATAAAAGAGGCGGGTTATGGCTGTCTGTTCTGACCTTACTCATTTGGATAATGCCTGCATGTATTTTAATGGGAGGGCTGAGTTTTGTGTTACAATACTTTGATTTTCAACTCATTAACAAAGACATATTTCGATATGTACAACCAATGGCAGTTGGTTTCCTGGTGTTTTCTGCCTTTGCAAGTTTCAAAATCTCAATTAAGCACGAGGCAACATTCATAATCATGTTAGTGGCTATGGTGGTTACAATCTTTATTAAATCACCATGGGTCTTCCCTTCACTGATCATTGCCGGCAGCATCGTCAGCAACTTTAGCGACAAGAGAATTCCGGAGCCTTCAGGCGAACGCAGAGCTATAAAATGGGGCAATTTGTGGTTGTTTGTTTCCATTTTTATTATCGCCGGAATATTTAGTGAATATGCTCGCATAAATAATTGGGAAATGAGAAAGCCGATAAACTTGTTCGAAAACTTTTATCGCTTCGGAAGTTTTGTTTTTGGAGGTGGAGGAGTTTTAATCCCGATGATGTTTGAACAATATGTGTCTAGGTCAAAAACGAGATACTTGAGCGCAGAAAATTTCCTGACCGGTGCAGGAATGGTTCAGGCTTTTCCAGGACCCATTTTTTCGATCGCGGCTTTTGTCGGAGGTATGGTTTTACGACACATGGGACCTCAATATCAATTACTTGGATGTATAATTGGTACTATTGCTATTTTTTTACCAAGTCTTCTATTGGTACTTTTCTTTTATCCTATTTGGAATACCTTAAAAAATTATGTTGTTGTCTACCGTGCGATCGAGGGAATAAATGCTGTAGTAGTCGGAATAATGTGGGCAGCAAGTGTTGTCTTGTTTATTGCAATCTCGCAACCTTTTGAATGGATAAACCTTTTGGCAGTTTTAATCACCTTCAGTCTGTTGGCCTTTTCAAAAGTTCCATCCCCTATTATTGTAATAATCTTTCTATTCTTTGGGTGGCTGCTTTAGCTCCAGGAAATATCCATGGTTTTCTATTTCGAGCCTCACTTCTTCAGGTACCAGATATTTAATTGACTTGCCTGATTTTATCATTTCGCGGATAAAAGTTGAGGAGATATCAAGTAAAGGTGCTTTCAAAACTTCTGGCGAGGCTAAGTTATTTGGGCTGACCGGAAAACCGGGTCTTTCATAAATAGTGATGCTATAATCTCTTAGGAGAGTTTCATAGTTCTTCCATTTAGAAATGTTCTGGTAACTGTCCGAACCAAAAATAATTGAGAAAGTGTGCTGAGGGTATTTTTCTCTTAAATATACCAAAGTGTCAATGGTATAGGAGGGACGGGGCAGCTTGAACTCAATATTAGAAACATGAAGTTTGCTATTGTCTTCCGTAGCTAAACGAGCAAGATGTAGCCGGTGATATTCATTTAGTAAACTGGAGGAAGGTTTAAGTGGGTTTTGAGGAGAGACAACAAGCCACACTTTGTCCAATTCTGAGTTGTTAGCTACAAAGTCCGCTATAATAAGGTGACCGATATGAACTGGGTTAAACGAACCAAAGTATAAGCCGATTTTCATGGGAGTTATTTTTCTTCCTCTACCAGGATGTTTTCAGCTTCGTTCAACCTTAAGCTTAGGATATAACCGGCTACAGAAATTGAGATAGGGTCACCTAGTGGCGCAACTTGCTCTACTTTCACTTTTTCCCCAGGCACACAGCCCATTTCCATAAGCTTTATGTAAATATCATCCTGCTCAAAAGAATGTATTGTAACAGTCTTCCCAACTTTTACCTTTGAAAGCTTCTTCATTATTCAAATGTATAACTCACCTTCGCCGTTTGTTTACGAATTTTGGAGTAAATAAAGCGGTGTGTCAATCAGATTCAATTATATAGAACCCGTCCGAGTGCCACAAGCAGTAAAACTTAGGCTGTTTCTCGCGGAAATTTTACGGGCTGAAAAGAGAGAGCATAAATCAATTAATTATGTTTTCTGCTCTGATGAATACCTACTTCAGATTAACAGAGATTTTCTACAGCATGATTACCTCACAGATATAATAACTTTTGATTTATCAGAAGGGGCATTAATTGAAGCAGAAATATACCTAAGCATTGAACGTGTTCGGGAAAATGCTGCTACATACGACACGTCTTTTTATCGGGAGTTATGTAGGGTGATGATTCATGGGGTGCTTCACTTGGCCGGCTATAAAGACAAAACGAAAAGTGAAATTAAAATGATGCGCAGCAAAGAGGAGCAGTATTTGCTTTTATTTGAAGAAAAAATCAATGCCTCGCTTTAAGTTTCACGTGAAACACATCGTCGTCCTTTTAGTTCTTCTCCCTTTTGCTTCTACAGCTCAAAAGTCTAATCGAATAAACATCCAGGTAAGGGAATTTCCCGCATTACCCCCCAGAAATGCAGAGGTCAGCAAGTTTGTGGCGTCTTTCCCTGAAATCAGAAGCCTTGGTTCCAGCATAGCAGAATGGTATTATTGGACTAACTATAGCCGCCAAAGCCCTAAAGCTTTCTGGGACAGCGTTGTCGCACCAATTCTACAAGTGTATCCCCAGTTCAATACATCATACGCAGCAAGCTTGAAAAAGGAACTGTATAAAAACCAGAAGTTGCCTATGCTCAAGCCGAATCAAACCTTGATCCGTCTTGCGCAATCTCATGCTAATGATCTCTCTAAGTCTGGTAATCTATCTCACTCCTCTACCAACG
>DASVST010000090.1:0-1726 GCA_036387965.1 Segetibacter sp.
TATAATAAAAAACTGGAAAGCAGTTGATCGTAGATTAATATTCAGGAATACAGCAGGGTTCGTAATATTCGGATTAATGGCAGCAATGCTGGTATTAATGTTATTACCACCATCAGATCAAATTTTTGCAGGGAAGGTCAATGGCACCCTATATAATTTTTTACATGTACCTAAAATGGTAGCCGGTGGTTTAGCGTTGAATGAAGTTGGCAATGTAACATGGCTTCAATGGCTTCAGGGCATTATATCTTTTTATGTGTTCGCAATTACCGTCTACTGGTTTGCAAAAAAAGATATTGAGATTATATACTTACTTCCTCTCATTATTGTTGTTTGTTTTTCTGCTATTGTATATCGTAATCTTTGGCACCAGGGTATTCTTTTCTTCCTCTGGATATTTGTTCTTTGGTTAAGCTTTGAAAAGGAAGAAAAAGAGGAGCCGTCCGTACTTTCTAAAAATGTTATTTACACAATTGCGGTAGTCTTACTGATTCAGGTATATTGGACTATCCAATCCTTTTCGTATGATTTGAATAAGAACTATTCAGGCAGTTACCAGGTTGCTTCTTACATAAAAGACAATAAACTGGAAGATGAAAAAATATTTGTCACAGGCTGGAAATCTATATCTGTACTACCTTATTTTAACAAGAACATTTTCTACAACTTGAATAATGGATCTGATAAACGATTCTGGTTTTGGTCAACCTATAATAAGACTGAATTAGGTTTCGACTCATGTGTTATAGAGAAGGTTCAAAAGGATCAGCCGAATTTGGTCATAGTAGCCTCACACTATATTCCCCGGCAAAAAACAATAAAGTTTGAAGGGTATAAATACGTCGGCTTGTTTAAAGGTTTTTTATGCTGGAAGACCAGGAGATATGAACCCGAGTCTTATCTTTTGTTTCGCAAAGAAGATCAACAATACCTCACCAAGAAGAAAGGAACTCAGAAGAAGAATTTATAAGCAAGAGCCGCATTGAACCTCCAGAAGCATTTGACAAAAGAGCTTGTAAATGTTCGATATGTCGTATAAACTTTTAGATGAACATAACCAAGAGGTTAAACATCACGACTTACAAGATAAAAGCCCGTGGTGTAGAACAGGAGCTTCATTCGAAGAAGTTTTTGTTGCTCAATATGGAGAACAATTAAACCTGGTGATAAATCCTGCTAAACAACACGATGTTTATGCTCCTGATTTATTAAATATTGCAACAAATAATATTGGTGATTTAAAAACTCAAAATACTCCCTTCTTCCAGGCTGCTTCACGATTTGGTTTAGATCCTCAATATGCAGTAACATTTAATGTAAAGGACAGGAATAGGTATGCCGAAAAATATCCATCCATAGAAATTTACTTTTGGGTTAAATGGATTGCCACAACTTTTGAAAACTATGGGAAAAGAATTTCAGTTCAACCGATGGAGGGACTTTGGAAAATCAAGTTTCTCGACTTGTTGACTGTATGTATAGCCTCAAGGATACACTCATATCAACAACGCGTAGATGATACTCAAGGAAACGCAAAAGGCAGCTTTGTTCTGGATTTAAGGAATGAATTATTCAGCCGTGTTTTATAACATGGAAAATTCATAATCAAAGAAGGCCACCTTTCGGCGGCCTTAAAGCTGTGGAGAATAGCGGGTTCGAACCGCTGGCCTTCCCGTAAGCTTACGGGACGCTCTTATCGTTAGAGCTAATTAACCATTCAATATAT
>DASVST010000091.1:0-30513 GCA_036387965.1 Segetibacter sp.
GCTTACATTGATAACGGGACATGGGGAACGAAAGCAATAAAAGAGGCAAAGTTGTTTGGTAAAGTAGACGTAGTTGCTTCATCAAAGGATAAGAACCATACCTATATACCTAAAGATTTTAGTGTACCTGCCTCTGCAAAATATTTACACTATACGACTAATAACACAATTGAAGGAACACAGTGGCATCACATTCCTGAAAGTGCTGTTTCATTGATAGCAGATATGAGCAGTGATATTTTCAGCAGACAGATTGACTTTAATAAATTCGACCTTATTTATGCTGGAGCCCAAAAAAATATGGGTGCTGCTGGTGTTAACCTGGTTGTTATTAATAAAGAGATTCTTGGAAAAGTTAGCCGAACTATTCCAACTATTTTAGATTACCGGAATCATATTGAAAATGGCTCAATGCTTAATACGCCTTCGGTTTTTGCGATTTATGTAAGTATGCTTACACTACAATGGTTAAAAAACTTGGGCGGCTTACCGGCTATTGAAAAAGTAAACGATGAAAAGTCACAGCTTTTTTATGACACACTTGATAGTTTTCCAATATTTAAAGGAACTGTTGCTAAAGAAGATAGAAGTAAAATGAATGCTGTGTTTGTGATGAATAAACCTGAGCTTGAGAAGGAGTTCTTAGATCTTTGTAAAAAAGAAAATTTATACGGTGTAAAAGGACATAGAAGTGTAGGTGGCTTTCGTGTATCGTTCTACAATGCACTTCCTGTGGAAAGCGTAAGAGTGTTAACAGATGTAATGAAGGATTTCTCAAATAATTACGCATAAATCCTGCTGCAGGGCTAAATTTTTCAATCAGTATCTTTGCCGCCTTAATTTTTATTTAGATGAAAATTTCTCCTTTTAAGGCTTTGCGTCCTGCAGCGGAATTGGCTCCTAAAGTGGCTTCAAAACCATATGACGTTTTAAATAGTAAAGAAGCTAAGGTTGAAGCCGAAGGCAATCCATACTCATTTCTGCACATCACCAAAAGCGAGATTGATTTGCCTGAAAGTGTTGGCGTGCATGATCAAGAGGTATACAAAAAAGCCAAAGAAAACCTGGATGCATTTATCCAACGAAAAATTCTTTTCCAAGAAGCCAAGCCGTGTTATTATATATACGAGTTGGTAATGAATGGAAGAAAGCAAACAGGTTTGGTTTGCGGAAGTTCTATTGATGATTATGAAAATGATCTTATTAAAAAGCATGAGTTTACAAGACCTGAAAAAGAACAGGATCGCATCAACCACATTAAAATAACAGGAGCGCAAACAGGAAACGTTTTTTTAGCTTACCGAAATGTAGAGGCTATTGATAACCTAATAGAGCAGTGGAAGAAAGACAGAAGTGCTGTTTATAGTTTTACCGCAGAAGATAAAGTTCAACACACCATTTGGGTTGTTAATGATGCAGATACAATAAGGCATATTAGTTCTTTATTTGAAGAAGAAGTACCAAACACGTATATAGCAGATGGACATCACCGTGCTGCTTCAGCTGCTAAGGTTCGTAAAGAGCTTGGCGAAAAAGCCACTGCTGATGCAGATATTTTTTTAACCACTTTATTTCCATCAAACCAACTTGCCATATTGGATTATAATCGTGTTGCGATTGATTTAAACGGGTTAACAGCTGAAGCTTTTATTGATGAAGTAAAGAAAGATTTTACAGTAGAGCCAGTTAATGAAGCTTTCTCTCCAAAGGAGCTTCATCAATTTGGAATGTACATTAATGGGCGTTGGTATAGGCTTGCTGCGAACAATGAAATCTATTCTGATGATCCTATAGGAGTGTTGGATGTAACCATTCTACAAAACGTCATTTTGGATAAAGTGCTTGGTATAAAAGATCCAAGAACAGATACAAGAATAGACTTTGTTGGAGGCATAAGAGGTCTAAAGGAGTTAGAGAAGAGAGTTGATAGCGGAAATTCTGCAGTAGCATTCAGCTTGCACCCTGTAAGCATTCAACAATTACTTGATATAGCAGATAGTGGAAATGTTATGCCTCCAAAAAGCACTTGGTTTGAGCCGAAGCTTAGGGATGGACTGTTAACACATCTCATACACTAAAGTTGTGTGAAAACAAAAGCATAACCCCGTTCCACTCTTTTTATCTATAATTTTATGTTCATGAAGAAATTTTTATTTTCTCTGTTATTGTTGTGTGGCTGCGTTTTAACTTCCATAGCACAGGATGTAAAGACACTGCATGAAACTGCTCAGAACTATTTGCGGGATGGAGATTATCAAAATGCAATAATCGTTCTTGGCAAAGCGCTTGAAGTTGAGCCAACAAATAAAGAATTACTTAAGGATTTACTTTTCGCAAACTATTTAAAAAGAGATTTTGCTAAAGCAATTGAGATAGGAAAACCACTTGTAGAACGGGAAGACTCAGATCTGAGATCTTTCCAACTTTTAGGATTGGTGTATAAGCAAATCGCGGAATTTAAAGAATGTGAGAAGATGTATAAGAAGGGGATTAAGAAGTTTCCGAATGCGGGTATTTTGTACAGCGAATATGGAGAGTTGCTTGCATCAAAAGAAATTTCTAACGCTATAAAGCAATGGGAGAAGGGTGTTGAAGCCGATGTAAATTTTAGCACCAATTATTATTACGTTGCTAAATACTATGCTCAAATAGGCGAGCTTTTGTGGAGCATGTTGTATGCAGAAATGTTCCTCAACCTTGAAAGTTATACGACTAAAAGCAACGAGATGAAAGTGTTGCTGCTTGATCAATATAAAAAGTTCTATTCTTCAAACGATCAGAAGGATAACTTTTTTGCTATAAAAACAAACGCGTTTACCAATAATGTTGCACGTGCTATGATAAAGCAACAGAACCAGGCAACGTTAGGCATAACACCCGAAACACTTACTGCAATAAGAACAAGATTTATTTTGGACTGGTATGATAAGTATGCTGATAAATTTCCTTTCAGGTTGTTCGATCACCAACGGCAACTTTTACAGGAAGGTTATTTTGAATCGTACAACCAATGGCTTTTTGGTGCAGCAACAAATAACGAAGCTTACCAGAAATGGCAAAAAGATCATGCGGAGGAAATGTCTGGATTCTTAAATTTCACCAGGCAGCGGATTTTTAAAATTCCACCTGGGCAACAATATCGAAACTTTTAAAGAAATTACATAAGCCGGCAGATGAATGAGCCGGCTTTTTTATTTGTTTCAATTTGTTTAATTTGATGCCTGATTTTCAGGAAGGTAGTTGAGTAATGTACAAACAGTACAAGTGAGTGACACAACGATGTTGATAGTAGCACTTAAGTTGGCTCCAAAATTTAAACTATGCAGTTAAGAAGATTATTTGATTCTGTAGATCACCAGCTAAAAAGCTTTCCAAAAGATGATATGCTTTCGGCGAAGGAGAATGGTGTATGGAGAAAGTATAGCACCAAAGAGGTTAAGGAAACAGTAGATAAGTTAAGCGCCGGACTTCTGCAACTTGGCGTTAGTGCAAATGATATGACAGTTGAGCGAGCAGATAAGATCGCCATCATAAGCAATAATAGACCCGAATGGATTTTTACAGATTTAGCAGTGCAACAAACAGGTGCTATTCTTGTCCCAATTTATCCAACAACTAATCCGTTAGAGTTACAGTTTATTTTGAACGATGCTGCAGTTAAATACATTTTTGTAAGTAATAAAGAGCTGCGCGAAAAAGTAAGAAGTGTGCAGGACAAAGTACCTACGCTCTTAGATGTTTTTTCTTTTGACCACCTGCAAGGAACTAGACACTGGACGACTGTTTTGGATCACGCAGATCCACAAACGTTGGAAAAAGCGGAGGCCGTAAAAGCCTCAATTTCACCTTTGCATGTTGCAACAATAATATACACTTCAGGTACTACCGGCACACCCAAGGGTGTAATGCTAAGCCATAAAAACATTTATACTAATGTAATGAACGCAAAGGAGACATTCCCGTTTCCTGATGCGCCGCAGAACAAGGTGTTGAGCTTCCTTCCGCTCAATCATATATTCGAGAAAATGATTTCTTACGTTTATATTTTTAGCGGCATCAGTATTTATTATGCTGAAGCTTTAGAAACAATAGGCGACAATTTGAAAGAAGTAAAGCCGGATGGATTTACAACAGTTCCAAGACTACTTGAAAAAGTGTTTGAGAAGATAATGATGAAGGGAAATGAACTTGCAGGAGTAAAACGTAAGCTCTTTTACTGGGCGGTTGACTTAGCTGAAAAGTATGATAACAATGTGAGCGGCGGATTGTGGTATAACACGCAACTGGCACTTGCAAACAAATTAATATTTAGTAAGTGGAGAGAGGCATTGGGTGGAAAAATTTCTTTTATAATTACAGGTAGCGCTGCATGCCAGGTTAAGTTGTTGCGCATTTTTAATGCTGCAAATATTCCTGTTTATGAAGGGTACGGACCTACAGAAAATAGCCCTGCAATAAGTGTAAATAGGCGCATTCCTGCGAGTGATACAAAGTTCGGAACAGTAGGACCACCAATGATTGGGCAAGAAGTAAAACTTGCTGAGGATGGAGAGATTTTGGTAAGAGGCGATTCTGTTATGTTAGGTTATTATAAACGTCCTGATCTTACAGATGAAGTGCTTAAAGATGGCTGGTTACATACAGGTGATATCGGTACTTGGGATTCAGGAAGATACCTGAAGATCACTGACAGAAAAAAGGAGTTGTTTAAAACAAGCGGTGGTAAATATGTAGCTCCGCAACCTATTGAGAATAAGATGAAGGAAAGTCCTTATGTAGAGCAAATAGTTGTGGTTGGTTCTGATAAAAAATTTGTTGGTGCCTTAATAGTTCCATCCTTTACTATGTTGCGTGAGTGGATGCGGGAAAAAGGAATTGCTTTTACAACCAATGAAGAAGCGATAAAAAATCCCGAGGTTAAAAAACATTATAGGGGGCTGGTAGATAGTTTCAATACTTACTTCAACCCGGTTGAACAGATAAAAAAGTTTGAATTACTACCGAGGGAATGGAGCATCGAAGGTGGAGAAATGACGCCAAAAATGAGCCTTAAGCGAAAGGTAATTATGGATAAGTACAAAGATGTTGTTGAAGGTATTTATGACTGATGTAAACCAATGCAAATGTTCAGGCTTGTAGGAACGCTTTTAGTTTTGTAATCTGTTAAGTTCTACTGCCCGTACACCGATACCAACTAAACGCCTACATGCATTACAGAGTTTATAACTAGGTACAAAAATGAAACATAATGGTACGTCGGAAGCGTAGATGAATATGAGTTCCAGGGGAGATTAGTTATGCTTTTAATCTATCTAAAAAACCTTGCAGACGGTGCTATGTCAATTAAGTCCGCAGACTGTGTTGACATGTGTAGTGTTGGTGGCTTTGCAGGTCTGAGAAACAAACAATGTAACGGAGACAACTTTTTCGAAAGACAGTTCTACAAAGAACCGTCTGGACTAGGGAATAAGTTACATGCCTCCTAAACATATATATTTTACTTCAAGATATTCCTCGATACCATACTTACTTCCTTCCCGGCCAATGCCACTTTCTTTCATACCACCAAAAGGTGCTTCAGCATGCGATACAATGCCTTCGTTAATGCCAACAATACCGTATTCTAATTGCTCTGCCACACGCCATGCGCGATTAATGTTTTGAGAAAAGAAGTAAGCAGCTAATCCGTATTCAGTATCATTCGCGATCCTGATTGCCTCCTCTTCTGTAGAGAATTTATAAATTGCTGAGACAGGTCCAAAGATCTCTTCTTTACTCAACGCCATTTCTGTTGTGCACCCCGTGATTACGGTGGGTGAAAAAAACAGTTTTCCGCCTACGTTTGATTCTCCTCCAACACTAATTGTTGCTCCTTTGCTTAATGCATCTTTCAAGAGTCTATTTACTTTGTTTACTGCGTCTTCATTTATAAGTGGACCAATTTGAACACCTTCTTCTGCACCATTACCAACCTTTAGAGCTTTAACGGCTTTAGTATATTCTTGCATAAAAGCAGTATAGATATTTTCCTGTACAAGGATGCGATTTGCGCACACACATGTTTGTCCTGCATTTCTGTACTTGCTTGCCAATGCACCCTTTACCGCCTGACTAAGATCTGCATCATCAAACACTATCAATGGTGCATTTCCTCCGAGTTCAAGCGATACCTTTTTAACCGTTGATGCGCACTGCTCCATTAATAACTTTCCCGTAGCAGTAGAACCAGTAAAGGAAAGTTTAGAGATCAATCTATGCCCGGTTAAAAGCTTACCAACTTCAGGTGCATTGCTTGTAGTTATAATGTTTATAACACCTTCAGGAATGCCTGCTTGCATTGCAAGTTCAGCCAATGCGAGTGCAGACAATGGAGTGAGTTCTGCGGGTTTCACAACTACTGTACACCCCGCCGCAATAGCTGGAGAAATCTTTCGTGTGATCATTGCCATAGGAAAATTCCAGGGAGTGATTGCAGCAACAACACCGATCGGTTGTTTTATTGTAAAAAGTCTTTTATCGTTCGAGGGACTTGGTATAACCTCGCTATAAATACGAGGGGCTTCTTCTGCAAACCATTCTATAAATGATGCGCCGTAAAGAACTTCGCCTTTTGCTTCAGCTAAAGGCTTTCCTTGTTCGGTGGTCATCAATAATGCAAGATCGTCTGCATGTTGATTAATTAAATCAAACCATCTCTTCATTAAAGTTCCTCGTTCCTTAGCTGTTTTTTTACTCCATTTACCAAAGGCTTTATATGCACATGTAATTGCTTCTTCAGTTTCTTTTTGCCCGCAATCTGCTACTTCAGCAACAACTTCTCCATTCGCAGGATTACGAACAGCAAACGTTTTTTTGTCGCTTGCATCAACCCATTTATTTTCTATAAAGCTTTGCTTTTTTAAAAGCTGCTCATCATTCAATTTCATAAGTTAAAGTTACATCTCAGGGATGACTATAAGCCAAGGGGTTATGTGTATTACTTTCCTCAGACACTTATAACAGATACTAAACTATTTTTCTTTATACGTGTTTATACTGTTTCGTATTCGGTATGGTTTTTCTATGGTTGTATGTAAATAAGTGAGGATAAGTGTATGTCAATTATAAGTGAGGTAGAAGATCAGATTTCGCAGATACCTAAAAGGCAAATCAAACGCCTTATAAAAGATCCTGTGAAAACTGCTGAAGCAGTAAACCTCGTTTACGTTAACGATACTGACCCGGGTATAAAGAGGGTAAAGAAAGGATCTTCATTTGAATACTACATAAATGATAAGAAGATAACAGACGAAGAAGAATTGTTGCGTATTAAAAGATTAGTTATTCCACCAGCGTGGGAAAATGTTTGGATTTGCAAAAACCCAAACGGTCACTTACAAGTTACAGGTATCGATTTAAGAGGCAGGAAGCAGTATAAATACCATGCTGCATGGAACATACTGCGTAACCACACTAAATTTTATAGGTTATATGATTTTGGCAAATGCCTTCCTGCAATGCGCTTAAGAATAGAAAAAGATTTAGCGACGCCGGGTTTGCCCGTTCAAAAAGTACTGGCTACTGTAGTAAGCCTGATGGAGCGTACAAGCATAAGAATCGGCAATGAATCGTATGAAAAAATATATGGTTCTTATGGCTTAACTACTATGAAGGATAAACATGTAAAAATAACCGGCACTAGTATAAAATTTAAGTTTAAAGGGAAAAAAGGAGTAGAGCACGATATCGATTTAAAAAGTAAACGGCTTGCCGGTATTGTTAAAAAATGCCAGGATATACCAGGTAAAGAATTGTTTCAATATCTTGATGATGATGGTAACAGAAAGGCGATTGATTCGGGCATGGTGAATGATTACATAAAAGAAATTAGCGGCGGAGATTTTACAGCAAAAGATTTTCGAACATGGACTGGTACGGTACAGGCATTTGTTGCTTTAAAAGAATTAGGATTTGAAACACAAACAGAAGCTAAGAGGAATATTGTTTCTGCGCTTGATAAAGTTTCAGGCGCATTAGGTAATACACGAACTGTTTGCAAAAAGTATTATGTGCATCCGATTGTGCTTTCTTTGTATGAAACGAAAACATTAGATAAGCACTTAACCCAATTGGATGAGATTGAAAAAGATGATAATAAATCTGACTTAACAACTGAAGAGAAGATTTTGATGAACATTTTAAAGTCAAGTTAACTATGGAACTCGAATTAAGTTTTAAATATCAAGGAGCCGTAATTGAAGGAACTGCTTACGCAGAAGAAGACTACAACGGGTGGACATACGAAGTGTCGTTAAGTGACAATAAAAGCTTCCGTATGTATTGTGATGACAATGAAGATTGGACGCTACTTAGAGGCGATAACGCATTAGCGCCAAATATTGAGCAAGAGCTAATAGATAAGATAATAGAAGTTATAAAGAGGCAAAAACAGACTGCATAGGAGAATGTAGTCGTTAGTTAAAGGCGCCGGATTTACTTGGTGTCTTTTGCAACCTGCCTCGTTAGTGACACAGCCTGTGCCAGGAATCCGTTGGGTTTTTGTTGCTGTACTCTATCTATACCCTGATCAATAAAACTGTTAACCATTCTGTCCAGCTTTTCTTCATCGTTAAGTAAGGCTGACACTTTGTTCGACAAGTAACCGATCCCAATGCCTATAATCGTGCTTACTAAAGTCTTTTTTACTTCGGGTATTTCAGCAACATGGCTAAACGTATTCTTAACCAGGTTTACCGGGTTTAAAGCTTCTTTTGTTTGTGCAAATTGACCTTTGATGGTTAGCTGTTGAATCTCCCTTTTCTTCTCAAGATCTGCTATTGCTGCCTTAAGTTCTGCTGATGTATTTATTTGCTTCATAGGTTGGTTCCTTTCAGAAATTTACGGATCAGGAGATTGGCAAAAGGCACTTTAATTATTTTATTTCTGCTCTTATACAAAATAAGCCCGGCAATTAAATATACTGCTGTAAGAATTAAAAAACCCCACGATGCTCTACCTACAAGATCACCGATAAGTAGTGCTAATCCAATATTTAAAAGAATAAAAACCAAAACAAAAATCAATATTAATGGCAATATTGAAACTACGGAAGAAGCTATGTCGGAGGTTTTATCAACCAACTTTAGCTTAAAAAGATTCAACCTCGTTTCTATATATTCAGTTGAATTGCCTATTAAAGATTCTACCACGTGCGGCTGTGTGTCCATAAATCGTATATATAATCGCCGAGCTTTTGTATAAACCTAATTAATTAAGACTGGTATGATGAACCTGCACCCATGTTGCTTGCAGCAGCTCCTGCACCAGCACCTAAACCACTGGTTCCTGCTGTTCCTGTGCCACTACCACTTCCACCGCCTGTAGTTCCTGCACCACTTCCACCACCTGTCATTCCGCTAACTTTTTGTCTGCCTTTTTCAAGTAAATCAGTTGCACCATCTCTTGCCGTTTCGTACCTGTCTGCTATGCCATCAACTAAATCTGAAAACCTGTCTTTAAGGTTTCCTGCCGCGTCTCTTGTTCCTTCAGTTACTCTTCTTCTTGTTTCAACTCCTCTGTCTGGAGCAAACAAAACGCCTAGAATGGCACCTGCAGCTGCTCCGGCTAATACACCTAATAATACTTTTGAACCTGCCATGATAATAAATTTTAAAATTGAAAAATATTTTTACAAAATGTAATTGCAATACAGGTAAAAAAACAATGCCACGGCTAATAAAGAATTCAAATTATTTGTGAGATGATTCTAATAATCTGAAGTGCTCTGTGGAAATAATTTCTCATCGCCGTGCTATTTAAGTTGCTTATAATCTGCTGATTTCTACGTCTGAACTATTCAAAGACGGCATAGTCTTTTCTTTACAAAGAACGTAACACGTTAAGAGTTTTTATTCGCCCACGTGTTTAATTGGTCTTTTATTCTTTCGTCCGTAATACCTATACTTATGAAAAAGTTTACCCTCTCTGCTCAGGCATCTATCCTAAGTTTTTGTACTCTTTTGTTGCTTTCATGCAGCAGTACCACGAATGATAAAGTTTATTCTGCATCAATAACCGGCAATGGAAAAACAGTAAAGCTTCCGGAAAATGATGTTAGGTTTCTCGTAAAAGCTTACTCTTTAGGATTATTAAAAATCAACTTAGCAAACGAGGCACAAATAAGAAGTACTTCAGCAGAGTCCACTCAACTCGCCAGGGCACTATCTGGTTTCCATTCAGATTTAAACAATAAGATTGAAAAAATAGCTGATGCGCATGGCTTCACGTTACCCATGGATTTAACGGATGATCAAAAGCTGGTTTGGAAACAACTTGTAAAACAAAAGGGATGGAATTTTGACAAGAAGTTTAATGAACTACTTGGACAACTTCAAGGAGAAGAAACAACTCTGTTTGAGCAAGCTTTAAAAAACAGTAGCGACAAAAGTATCAAATTGGTAGTGCAAAAATCCCAATCGGAGTTTCGACTTCATGAAACTTTGAAACAAACACTATTTGAAAAAATTGATGAAAAGACAATGGCGGCTGTAACCGATAAAGATCCTGAAGACAAGGAAGTAAAAGGAAAAAGTAATAGTTCAAATCATAAACAACCATAGTGACTCAAATTATCGGAATAATTGCTGGAATCTTTACTGCTTCATCACTTCTGCCGCAGGCAATAAAGATAATTCGGGAAAAAAAAGCTGAGAATGTTTCTATAGGCATGTTACTGTTTTTAATGACAGGTGTGAGTTTATGGATTTACTATGGCTACTTAAGAGATGATTTACCGATCATAATTACGAACTGCTTTTCCTTATTGCTAAACTTCGTAACCCTTTACCTCAGAATAAAATATAAATAACTCTTTATTGATGGCACTACTATTGAATAAGAACCATTTAAAATATGTAAGATGAATAGGAACAATATTTCTTTTGCTGTATTACTTCTGTTTTTAACAATAGGGCTTACAAGTTGTGAAGCAATAGGAGACCTGATTGAATTTGGCGTATGGATCGGTGTTATAATCGTTGTTGCAATTTTAGCCCTCGTTTTCTGGATCTACCGGAAATTCAAAAGATAGGCTGCAACTTCTCATGTAGAAGAATTTCCTCACAGCAGCATCCTAGTATCACTTATCTGGTGTAAGATATACAGATAAAGCTTTGTATATAGATTGATTGGCTCTTAACAATTTATGGTGTATTATTTGAATACTAATGTACATTAATGTATTTAGAAAGCACCGTATGCAGTCGAAAAAATCTACCCTTCACAAAAAACGAACTTTACTTACCAAAATCGGACGCGGCTTCGCCATTTTCCTTTTATCTATAATCGGTCTCGTTTTACTTATTCTTATCCTTATTCAAACTGCTCCCGTTCAAAATTTTGCACGAGGAAAAGCAGTTGCTTTCCTAGAGAATAAACTGAAAACCCGGGTTGAAATAGGAAGGATCGATATAGACTTCCCTAAGAAAATTGTACTTGAGGATATTTATATTGAAGACAGGCAAAAAGATACACTGATAGCCGGACACCAGCTTAAGGTTGATATTGACATGTTTAAGCTGATCAGTTCAGAAATACAGATCAATGAAATAAACCTGAACGGTGTAACTACTAAAATTAAAAGGCAGCTTCCGGACACTACCTTCAACTTCCAGTTTATTGCAGATGCATTTGCACCTGCAGATACGACAACAACCAAAACCACTCCGGCAGATACATCAGCCTTAAAAATGGCTATTGAAAAAATAATAATAGATAAAACAAGACTTGTTTATACCGATGTAGTTACCGGGAACGATATGAATGTTTATATCAACCACTTTGATACTGATATAACCACATTCGATCCAACAAACTTAAAATTTGAGATTCCCTCTATCAATCTAAACGGATTTACGGGTACGCTTAACCAGACAAAACCTCTGGAGATACAAGCTGTAACTACAGAGGCGACGCCACAAAGACCAAATACAAAACCAAAATTCTTACAAATTATTTCCGACGAAGTTTTATTGAATAACATAAACATCAGTTATAACAACGATGTTTCTAATCTTGCAACTCAATTTGTAGTTGATAAGCTAAATATTTATCCAGGTGATATCAATCTTGAGAAAACAACTATTTCTCTTGATAAGGTTGAGCTAAGTAAGATGAACGGCTTTGTAAAACTTGGTCACAGCGATTCTAAAATTATAAAAGTAACAAATCAAAATAACCAGGAAGTTTCTGCAGAAGCAATGCCCTGGACGGTACGTGTTAATGAGATTAGATTAGATGATAATGATTTCAGGTTTGATGATGAGAGCTCAGCCAGATTAGCCAGGGGAATGGATTATGGTCATCTGAATATAACCGGCCTTGACCTGTATGTAAACGACTTTATTTTTAATGCTGATAATATTGGTGGAGAAATAACAGAAGGCAGAATGAGAGAGAGAAGTGGATTTGTTTTAAACAGACTCGAAACCAAATTTCTTTACGGAAGCAAAGGTGGCTACCTACAGGACTTATTATTAGAAACGCCTGGTACAACCTTAAAACGTAGCGCAATGGTTAAGTGGCCTTCACTTGAGGCATTACAACGGAACATAGGTTTGATGGAGATGGATGTTGACATTGCAGATAGCAGAATTGCAGTAAGAGACATTTTGGTTTTCGCACCTCAACTGGCTTCACAACCTGCATTCAGAAATGCAAATGCAACCCTTTTTCTTGATAGTCGGATACGCGGCAGTGTATCACGTTTAATGATTGACAACTTCAATTTGAGCGGTATTGGAAAAACTAAAGTTGATCTCTCCGGAAGGATTTATGGCTTACCTGATCCAGATAATTTTACTGCAGATTTAAACATACGAAACATAAGCAGCAGCAGGGGAGATATTCAAACATTTACACCCAAAGGAGCTATTCCTACCAATATCACACTGCCTGAAGCCTTTAAACTTTCCGGAACACTAAAAGGCGGAATGCGGAGAATGGTTACAAACCTTGCATTAAATACTACGCTTGGATCTGCGAGGGTAAACGGTGCTTTTGCAAACTTTACCAATCCTGCTGGTGCAACCTATAATGCGGCAATAAGTACAAACCAGCTAAACCTCGGTGCTATTATGCAGCAGCCCGAAACAATGGGTAAGCTAACAGCAAATTTCAAAGTAAACGGCAAAGGTTTTGATCCTAAAACTGCAAACGCAAAAATTAATGGCAATGTAGTTTCTGCTGATTTTAATAAATATGTCTACAGAAACCTTAAGCTTGATGCCTCTTTTATAAACCAACGATTCAACGCAAGAGCAAATATTAATGATCCAAATATCCATCTTGCATTAACTGCAAGTGGAGACATGCGTGGTGCTTACCCAAGCCTCATTTTGAATGCTGATATTGATAGCATTAAAACACAACCGCTGCATTTTACTCCTGATGCTATGTTTTATCGTGGCAAGATAAACGCAAGTTTCCCTCAGTTAAATCCGGATGCTTTAGCGGGTAAATTATTTGTGACACAATCAGTTCTGGTAGCCAATGGGCAAAGAGTTCCGATCGATACACTTTCATTAATTGCGGATCATACAAATGGGCAGCAATATATTTCTTTGCAAAGTGATTTTGTAACTGCACGTTTGGATGGCAATTATAAACTTACACAGCTCGGCACCATCATACAATCTTCTATTCAACCATACTTTGCAATTGCACCAGCCGTCACATCTTTCAAAACAGATCCGTATAATCTGAATGTAAATCTTACAGTTATAGATCATCCAACACTTCATGCTTTTATACCAACGCTAACAAGGTTAGAGCCTATAACCTTGGTGGGGAATTTTTCTAACGTTGGAGGCATGAAGGCGACTTTAAATGCTCCTGCAATTTTGATGGGCACAAATAACATCAACGGGCTTGTGATGACAGCAAACACGGAGGGAAATGCACTGAAAATTATAACCACTTTAGAAGGCTACAATAACGGACCGAACATGGCTTTGTATAATACAAGCCTTAATGCATCTCTTGCAAACAACCAGATGGTTTTTGGATTGGCGGTAAAAGATAGAGGGGCAAAAGATAAATACAGGTTGGGCGGAACTCTTGCACTCGAAACTCCTACTACATACACATTCTCTCTTGCACCCGATAGCTTAATGCTCAACTATGCTCCATGGACCGCATCGCAGGGTAACTATATCAGGTACACAGGTAAGGATGTCTTTGCAAGTAATTTCACCTTGTCACAGGCTAACCAACAGCTAAGTATTAATAGTGTGGGGTCAGGTTCTAACAGTCCTTTACAGGTAAGTCTTGCACACTTTCAAATCTCAACACTTACAGGCTTTGTTCAAACCGATTCCTTATTAGTTGATGGTACTGTAAATTGAAATGTTGTTCTAAATAACGTACTCACTCTTCCATCATTTACAACAGACTTAAACGTAAACAATCTTGCCTTTAAGAGAGATACTTTAGGCGATGTGAGCGTGAAAGTAAATAACAGAACACAGAATGTTTTTGCTACAGATGTAAAGATCACGGGTCGCGGAAATGATGTATCTCTTACAGGTAATTATTACTTAAAACCCGCTAACCAAAGTACGATGGACTTTGATTTAGACATCCGCCAGCTACCATTCAAAACTATAGAAGCTGTAAGTATGGGAGCCATCGATCAAAGCTCGGGTAATCTTGCCGGACGCATGGATATAAATGGTTCTGCAGCTGCTCCAAAAATTGATGGTGCTATCAATTTCAATAATACAGCTTTCAATGTAGTGATGCTTGGAAGTCAGTTTAAAATAGACAATGAAGCAATAAGAGTAAACAATGAAGGTATCAGATTTAATACATTCACTATTAGAGACTCTGCAGATAATACTTTGACGGTGGATGGTATAGCACGAACCAGCAACTTTACTAATTACAGGTTCGACATGAATGTAAGAGCAAGAGACTTCAGGGCAATGAACTCTGCAAAAACACCGGGAAGTTTGTACTATGGAAAAGTGTTTCTCACCAGCAACTTAGGAATTAAGGGAACTGAAATTTCACCGATAATTGACGGAAGTATACGTATCAACGAGAATACTAATCTTTCCGTAGTAATTCCACAACCTGAGCCTGGTGTTGTGGATCGGGAGGGCGTCGTGAAGTTTGTTGATATGGATGCTCCGGGGAGTGATACTTTTTTCCAACACATGATAGCACGTTATGATTCTTCTTTTAATAAATCAGCAATAACCGGGATGGATGTAACCGTGAACATTGAAGTTGTAAAAGAAGCAGAATTTAATGTAATTATAGATGAAGGAAACGGAGATTTTTTAAAGGTGAAGGGTGACGCTTTACTAAACGCGGGAATAGACCCAAGTGGTAAAACCACATTAACCGGTACTTACGAACTTGAGTCAGGTGGCTATGAGTTATCCTTCAACTTTATTCGCAGAAGGTTTGATATAGAAAAGGGAAGTAAGATAACATTTAACGGTGAGCCGACTGATGCTACTGTAGATGTTACTGCCATATATGTAGCTAATGCAAGTTCGATGGAGTTAGTAGGTCCACAAGATGGCGATGTTGTCAGAAACGCATCCTACCAGCAAAAATTACCCTACCAGGTTAGGCTTATGATGGATGGCGAGTTAATGCAGCCTACCTTAACTTTTGATATTTCTCTTCCTAAAGAGACAAATGCATTGCGGGCCGATCCGGAGGTAATCAGAACAGTTAATACGAGATTAGAGCAATTAAAATCCGAACCTTCTGAACTTAATAAACAGGTTTTTGCATTATTATTATTAAACAGGTTCATATCAGAAAATCCGTTTGAAAGCAGTGGTGGCGGCTTTAACGCTGAAATGTATGCACGCCAGAGTGTAAGTAAAATATTAACGCAGCAATTGAATGATCTCACATCTGATCTTATCGCAGGTGTTGATATTAGTTTTGATCTGAACACATCGGAAGATTATAGAACAGGAACCGCTCAAACAAGAACCGACTTTAATGTGGCTGTGTCAAAACGCCTGTTAAACGACAGGTTGAAAGTTACTGTAGGTAACAACTTTGAGATGCAGGGAGCTCAACGCTCTTCAGGTCAAAGTTCAGCTGGGTTAATAGGAAACCTTGCAGTAGATTACCAGCTAACACCAGACGGGAGATACCTGGTAAGAGCCTATAGAAGAAATGAAGATGAAGGTGTGGTAGAAGGCTTTGTGGTAGAAACAGGTCTTAAGTTTATTGTGTCGGTTGATTATAACAGGTTTAAAGAAATTTTTGATTTGCAGAGGCAACGTCGTGGGCAGAGAAGAGAAGAACGAAGTGAAAGAAAGGCATCAAAAGATACTGCAACAGTTAAGAGTGCAACAACATTGACCGATCAACCTTCTAAACCGAATAATGTTCCGGTAGCGGATTCAACATCAACCTCTAAAGTAGTAGCAGATGATAGAAAAGTAATTCCTGCCATAGACAAAGATCCAACAGATGAAAATTAAACTACCAAAGCTTATTTATTACTCTTTATTCATTACGTTATTTTTCCTGGCAACCGCCTGCAACAATACACGGCATATCCCTGATAACGATGCACTATATACAGGAGCATCAGTTAAATTAAAAAACTCCACGGCAAGTGCCAGTGAAAATAAAGCGATTGTTGGGAGCTTGCAGGGGCTAACAAGACCAAAGCCGAATTCTAAAATCTTAGGCATTCGCTTGAAGCTGAGTATTTATAACATGGGTGGTAAACCGGATACTGGTAAAGTTCGTGGTCTAAAAAAGCTCTTTAGAAAGTTTGGTGAACCACCTGTATTACTAAGCCAGGTTAACCTACAAAAGAATGAACAGGTACTTACAAACAATTTAGAAAATCGTGGATTTTTTAAAGCAAGAACTGTAGGTGATACAACCGTTAAAAATAAAAGAGCCAGTGCGATTTACACTGTCGAAACAGGTCCTCAGTACAAAATCAGTGATGTAACCTTTCCTACAGATAGCAGCCAGCTTTCTACTTCCATCAGAACCATTATTCCAAAGTCAATTTTAGTAAAAGGTGAACCTTATAATCTTGATGTGATAAGAGGTGAAAGAACAAGAATTGATGCTTATCTAAAAGAACATGGTTACTACTATTTTAACCCGGACCACCTGGTTGTTATTGTTGATAGTACTATCGGTAATAACCTCGTCAATCTATATGTTCAGGTAAAGCCCGAAACACCAAATGAAAGCCGCAGACCCTATGTTATCAATGATGTGTACATATACTCCAACTACAACCTTAATACTGCAAGAAGTGACACAGCGAAAATAGACACGCTAACACAAAATGGGTATCATGTTATTGATAGAAGAAAAACATTTAATCCAAAAATGTTTGATAGAATGATGCTTTTCGAGCCGGGAGATCTTTACAATAGAAAAGATCATAACGTATCATTAAGCAGGTTGATCAACCTCGGCACTTTCAAGTTTGTGAAAAACAGGTTTGAACCTGTAGAAGATACATTCAAGTTAAACACCTACTATTACTTAACTCCCTTGGCGAGAAAGTCGTTAAGTGCAGAATTTGGTGGCCTAACCAAATCAAATAATTCAAGTGGAACAGAAGTTTCGCTTAGGTGGAGAAACCGGAATGCATTTAAAAATGCAGAACATCTTACCATTACTGCGTATGGTGGAGCTGATGTTCAGTACAGTGCACAGCTAAGTGGGATTCAAACATTTCGAACAGGTGCAGAAGCCAACTTTAGTTTTCCACGATTTGTTCTTCCTATTTTCCAATTCAATACAAACGGAGCATTCCTACCCAGAACTACGGCTCAAATAGGTTACGACATAATGAATAGAAGAACGCTTTATACGCTTAACCAGTTTAGAACGCAATTCGGCTACAACTGGAAGAAGAATTTAAACGTAGAGCATACGTTGAACCCCGTTGCATTCAACTATGTTCAGCCGCTTAATGTTACTAAGCTATATACAGATAGTATATTTCAATATCCCGAATTTGGAAAAATCGTAGATACTCAATTTATAATAGGCTCTAATTACAACGTCAATTACAATCAATTGGCAGGCAGAGAAAAAAATGCAAGTGGTTTATATTTCAATGGCTTGCTTGATCTTTCAGGTAATCTCGTAGGATTGTTGACAGGTGCTAAAAAAGAAACTCCAAAAGAAATATTGGGAGCCCGTTTTTCCCAGTACATAAAAACAGAAGCAGACACCCGTTATTATCTACGTGTTGCACGCAAACATCAATGGGCTAACAGGGTGATTTTCGGTTTTGGTATGCCACATGGCCAGTCCGAACAACTTCCATTTATAAAGCAATTTTTTGTAGGAGGAAATAATAGTATCCGTGCCTTCAGAAGCCGGTCGCTTGGTCCTGGCCGATATTACGTAGGGCAAAACATTGGCAAAGAAACCGGGTTTTTCCCTGAGCAAACCGGCGATATTAAAATAGAAATGAACTCCGAGTACCGTCACAATCTTTCTGGAATTTTAAATGCTGCAGTTTTTGTAGATGCAGGAAACATCTGGTTATACAACGAGAACCCTATGCAACAAGGTAGTAAGTTTACAAAAGATTGGATGAAGGAACTTGCAGTTGGTGCAGGTGTTGGTTTGCGGATTGATCTAACAATTTTATTGCTTCGGCTAGATCTTGCAACACCAATAAGAAAGCCATGGCTGCCTGAGGGACAACGTGTAGTAATTAACCAGATTGATTTTGCAAACAGAGATTGGCGCAGAGAAAATCTTGTGCTCAACCTTGCGATCGGATTACCTTTCTAATCATTTATTATTAGACAATGTTTTAAAATGCATAACGAACACCAACTCCACCCCAGCTACCAATAAAACCGCGTGTTTCACCAAACTCGAAAGATGGTTGCCAATCGATCGATAAGTTAATCGGCACTCTGTTTATTTTTAAGTCGAGTCCAAGAACTCCATCTATACCGGCAAAAGTTCCACCACCATACCTGCTACTATAAAAACCTACATGCGCTCCTGGTCCAACATACCATTTTAGACCCGGTGCCCCACTTATGTCTCCATGAATTTCGTATAACCCTGTTATCCGGGCACCATTTCTATAAAAATAACCGATTAACTCTACAGCGTTTTTACTTGCACCAAAACTTTTAAAGGTTATTCCTGCACCGTCCCAAACCTTTACACCCAGCGCATTCTTGTAAGTTGCTCCCATTGCCTGTGAATACGCAGAAGTAGACGAAAAAATAAGTGTTACGAATAGAATAAATAAGCTGCTTTTCATTATGAGTTTGTTTTCTCTATTTTTTAAAAATTTCCATGCCATCTGTTGCTTCTTTCTAGGTGGATTATTCCCACTCACTATTATAAATGCCTCATTTTAAATAAGTTCAGGCAAATTTCACGAGCAAAATTTTCCTCAGTAATCGATGCACCGTGCCTGAAATAGCCTGTTATTTTTTGGAACATTTTTTATAGCTGTATAAGTATCAAACATTAATAACTAAAACAAAATATCATGGAAAAGCAAGATGAATTAGTTGGCGTTTTAAACGACCTTATCCGTATTAACAACGATAGGATTGAAGGTTATCAAAGAGCATCAGAAGAATCGAAAGATACTGATGTTGATTTGAAAGCTATCTTTCATGAAATGGCAGATCAAAGCAGAAAGTATGTAAACGAGTTAATACCAGAGGTAACTAAACTTGGAGGTGACCCTGCATCTAATACAACCATTTCTGGTAAAGTATACCGTGTATGGATGGATCTGAAAGCTGCAATAACAGGTAAAGACCGCGAAAGTATTTTGGGAAATTGCGAATTTGGTGAGGATGTAGCCCAAAAGGCTTACCAGGCAGCGCTTGAGTCTGATGCATATATGAGTACAGAAATACGCCAGCTTATTTCAGAACAAAAAAGCTCACTTAAGAACTCACACGACATTATAAAGAAGTATAGAAATATGCATGAAGGTGTAAATAGCTAAACAATCAAAATGAAGTGAAGCCGGTACCTGATACCGGCTTTCTCTTTTAGAAGCAAGACACAAAGACTGGCAAGAAATTTTAGCACATAACCTAAATGATTGTTTATGGAAAATAATGATTCAGTACCTCACATGAAGAGCCTTGCTCTTTGTCTTAACCGTATGGTATTAGACGGGTACGACGATGACTTCAAAATAACAGATACAGGCCTTCAATCACTAAAAACAGAGAAAATTTATAAACCTGAAGAGGTAAATGTTGTAAACTTTTTTCGTTTTGAAGGTCAATCAGATCCTGGTGACAATTCGATTATGTACGTAATAGAAACAACTGATGGGGTAAAGGGAACTTTAGTAGACGGCTATGCACCGTACGGAGATACTAAAATCGGTGAATTTATGGACCAGGTGAATAGTATCAATAAAAAGACGGAGAAGTCAGCAAGCAATAGATAAGTTAACCCAAGTAGACGAGAAGAAAATAATAATTAATTATCTATAAGTTATACATTGACGTGTAACTTATAGATAATTAAATAATTTAAGCCCTCCTGATAACGCTTATCAGGATAGCGATCACAGCTAATACAAGCAAAATGTGGATCAGGTTATTAGTGCTTCCTGTTCCACCACTAAAGAAAAATCCAAATACCCAGCCGATCACGCAGATCACTGCAATAAGATAGAGTATACTTCTCATGTTAAATGGTTTTGTTAAAGAATATAAAAACCTTGCCAATCTTTTTATAACTGCTTCGAAAACAAACAAATAGGTTCCTTCTTATAGGAAATTATTCCACAAACGGCTGTTTCGTAAATATTTTATATGCATATATCACTGGCATGAAGTTGCTAATAGTAAAGCATAAACTCATCATATGAAAGTTGTAAAAAAATACTTGTCAGTATTAAAGGGTGCCTTTCGTGGCTTTGTAGACGATAACGCAGTTAAACTAAGTGCAGCTCTTTCGTATTATACAATTTTCTCTATCGGTCCTATGCTTGTTATAGCAATGTCTTTAGCAGGTTTTTTTTATGGACAGGAGGCTGTGCAGGGAAAGCTCTTTGGCCAAATTAGAGGGTTACTTGGAACAGAAGCAGCTGCGCAGGTGCAAAGTATAATACAAAACATACAGCAAACAGAAAGCGGCACCTTGGGTACAATAGTAGGCGGTGTTATTTTGCTTATCGGTGCCACTGGTATCTTTATTGAGATACAGGACTCCATCAACTATATATGGTCGTTAAAAGCCAAACCAAAAAGAGGAATTGTAAAGCTTCTTATGAACCGACTTCTATCCTTTTCGCTTATAATAAGTGTAGGCTTTTTGTTGCTTGTATCGCTGGTTATTAATACTGCGATGGATTTACTGAATGAAAGGCTAATGAGAATGTTTCCCGACACAACCGTTGTACTGTTTTATGTTCTTAACATTGCTATTCTTATAGCGGTTATTAGTGTGCTGTTCGCTATTATTTTTAAGGTTTTGCCCGATGGAAAAATTAAGTGGAAAGATGCATTTGTTGGATCAATCTTTACCGCAATACTTTTTATTTTGGGTAAAAGCGCTATTGGGCTTTATCTCGGTAACTCCGACCTTGGTGTAACATATGGAACTGCTGCTGCAGTTATCATAATCCTAACATGGGTTTATTATACTTCAATTATTTTATACTTCGGTGCCGAGTTTACGAAAGTATATGCTTTGGATTATGGCGGCGGTATAGTACCACATCGCACTGCTGTATTTATCATCAAGCAAGAAGCTAAAGAGATTCATACAAAGCATAAGCATCCGCAGGAAACGGTTCAATCCGTAAAAGAAAGAGAGGAAAGAACTAAAGATTCATAAACTTTTTCTGCCACACATGGGCATAATTTTTTATGTGTATACAAGGACGTTTGTCTAAGATTAGAGATATGGAAGTAAATGAGAATATAGCAGGGTCAACAGATGTTAATACCTACATCACATCAGCTTTCAAATGCTTGCTTGCAGATGAATTTATAATAATGAATAAAACATCGAGTTGCTTACTTGATGCTTCTTCCCCATTCATAAGTTTAAATAATTATTTCTTCCAAAATCTTTACGATGAGGTAAAAAGGAACAGTGAATTGGTAACATCAGCGCTTAAGCAAAAAACTAAGAATGTTTGTATCACAATTAATGATATAGTCACGAATACCTCTCTTACAAAAAAGGACATTAACTGGAAAAGTAAAGTGGCTGTCCTGGAAACATTATTAGCTGATAACCTGGTAGTCTTATCCAGGTTGGATGAGGTAATAACTGATCTTACCGTTTACAGCGAAAAAGAATGCAAAGCTGTTTTTGCCACAGTACGTGAAAGCCATAGAAGAATATGCATGAAACTGCGTTTATTGATTAAGAAAGTGATGAATGCAAAGACTATAAACACCGACAAAGAACCCGGATAGAAAACTTTGCTAACCATAACAGAACAATTTTTTGTTTTGAGTCTCCGCATGCAGGATTAATAGCGAATGTACATATATCAAAGTCTTTGATTCTGTGTGAATTAGCAGTTAAATGTAGAAAAGCTTACACAACAGATGTTGTAAAATAGCGTCTTTTTTTCGGTACGCTTTTGGAAGTATAAATACTAAATATCTTGGTATGAGTAGCGATAAGAACTTACAGTTTATTAATAACAAAATAGAGGAGATACAGGTTGCTCGTTTTCGTTGTACTTCCACGAGCTTACTTAAAGTACCTTCGAGCGTTGTTAGCACTTTTAAGGTGAATGATGATGGTCACTTACTATTTTTTCTCCCACGACCTACACAGCTAATCAGTCAGTTTGATAAGGATTTTCCGGTAGAACTGAATTATTTCAGAAAAGGTGCCTCTGGCTATCTTGATATTTACGGTAAGGCAAGGATAGTAAATGACCCTGAGGAGTTGTTTGAGTACGAATTATCTCCTGAAGAAACAATGAGAGCTTTAAACAAGGATATTTTGGTTGTGGTTAAAATTATGAAGGCGGATTATCACGTAAGTGAATCATCAAACTCCAAAGCAAACTCGTTCGTAAAAAAGGTGAGATCCTTCTTTTTTGGGCTGCTTGCATGGGTTGAGCCAAACTCACGCAGCTACGATTTTTCTAAGCCACAATTACCCAATTATGGTTTTTAGTTCAATATGTGGTACAGTTTCTACAAATTAAATACTAAAAAGTTCTTTTTTCATCGTTTTGGATATAAAACATTTTCGGCACAATTCTTACTCTATAGTAGGTAGAAACATTAAAAGAGTGTTTTCTTTATATAGGTTTTGGGTTTAAATAGGGTTGATTTTTTAGGGTTAACAAGGTGGCTATCATCTCTTGATAGCCACTTATGTTTTTAGTCCTTTGAGAGTAATTCGATATAGGTAGAAACATTAAAAGAGTGTTTTCTTTATATAGGTTTTGGGTTTAAATAGGGTTGATTTTTTAGGGTTAACAAAGTGGCTATCATCTCTTGATAGCCACTTTTGTTTTTTAGGCCATTTCTAATTAGGTTTTGAATTTAGTCCTTCTTGAAAGTGATAATAAAGGTTGTTCCTGTACCTATTTCTGACTTTACATCAACAGAACCGTTGTGAGATTGTATGATATTAAGGGTGGCAGCTAATCCTAAGCCCATCCCATTTCTCTTGGAGGTAAAATAAGGTTCAAATAAACGTTGCATATTTTCGTCGCTAATGCCACAGCCGTTGTCTGTTATTTCAACAACGTGTTCTTCATCTGTAGATTCTATAGTAATAGTTAAAGTGCCACAGCCTTCCTGCATAGCCTCTACAGCATTTATGATGATATTTAAAAATGCAAGCTGAACCTTCTCTTCATCAATCAATGAAAAAGCATCTTCTTCTGTGTATTTAACCTTAAGGTCAATACGTTTTAAGGTCATTCTATCAATTGCAGAAGCAATTGCTTTATCCATCACTGATTGTAATGAAGTCCGCTCAAGCTGGATCTGGGATGGACGGGAAGAGTTCAATAACTCGGTAATCAGGTCACCTATTCGTTTACTGTTCCGTTGTATTATTTCGAGGTAAAGACCCGATTCTTCACTTTTTTCTTGCTGAAGCAATTGTTCAACAGACAGGTTTATATTATTAAGCGGATTTCTTACCTCGTGCGCTAACGTTCTTACCAACCGCCCGGTAGCAGCTAACTTCTCTGCTTGCAAAGCCGTTTTCTCTGCTTTCTTTCTGCTGGTGTTATCATGTATAATTCCCTGAATGTATTTTTCACCATCGTTGCTGATTTCTACAGAAGCAGAAATCATACAGTTTTTTATCTCTTCGTTTTTAGAGATCAAATCAACTTCATAATCATTTATTTCTCCCATTTCATTCAGAACGGAAATAAAGAAATTTGGATCTCGCTTGGTGAACAGTGAAGTGATCTGAAACCCGTTTAGTTCCTCTGATTCATAATCGAGTAACTCTGTTGCCGCATAATTTATATCAACAATTTCTAAATCGAGGTTTGAAAGAAAAACGACATCCTTTGATTTCTCAAACATGTTCCGGTACTTTCTTTCATTAGCCTTAAGTGCTGCTATGGATGACGCTCTATCAAGAGAATAACGGATACAACGTTCTAATTTTTCAGTATTCAGTTCTGCTTTAACCAGGTAATCGTAAGCGCCACTCTCCATTGCCTTAACATCAATTTCCTGCGTGCCTTTACCTGTAAGTAAAATTATTGGTGCTTCACAACCAGCTGCTATGGCCTCCTGAAGAAGCTCTAACCCGGTTTTGATTCCAAGCCGATAATCAACAAAATAAATATCATATTTATTGGAGACCAGTTTCTTAAATCCATCTGAATAATTGTACGACCAATCTATTGAACTTTCCCGATAAGGAATGCTCTTGATATATTCTGAGGTTATAAAAAAATCATCTTCATCATCATCAATAATCAGGATTTCTAAGGGTTTAGTTGAACTCATTTGTAGGGTTTAGTTCTAAGTATTGCGAGATTAAAAGGAGAATTCTCTTCCTGCATTATAAACATCTTTTATAATGCAGGAAGAGAGATTATTATGTTATAAATCGCTGTTGAACTGCTTGTATTGCTTCATCTTATTGTACAACGTCTTGCGATCTACATTTAATATTTTGGCTGCTTTACTCTTATTGTAATTTGCCTTACGAAGTGCTTCAACAATCATTTCATATTCAGCATCAATACTTGCACCTTTTAAACTATGCTCGTTTATAACAAGAGGCTTGTTTAATACAGGCTCGGGTATGTTCGATGAGTAACCATTTGTTGCAGGAATATCTACTAAAACATTACTGTTGTTAGGAAAAGCTGTGGATGTATTAGATTGCTCTTCCATAGCCTCATCGAATTGAAGCTTGGTATAGTTTGTAATTTCGAATGGTAATACAGTAGGCATTATGTATTCTGTATCGCACAAAAGTGTAGCTCTCTTTACTACATTTTTCAGTTCTCGCAGGTTACCATGCCAAACATATCTTTGAAAGATCGATTCTACTTCAGGAGAAAACCCTTTTATGTTTTTGTTCAGCTCTTCGTTAGTAAGTTTTAGGAAATGTCTGGCAAAGATCATGACGTCATATTTTCTTTCCCGAAGGGGCGGAACCTCAATGCTAAACTCATTAAACCTGTGGTATAAGTCTTCTCTAAACTTACCTCTTCGTGCAGCATCTAGCAACCTTTCGTTACTTGCTATAATGATTCTAACATCCAGGTCGATATCTTTATTTCCACCAATGCGTCTCATCTTTCTCTCCTGAACAACCCTTAATAAAGCAACCTGCACATCATATGAAAGGTTCGCTACCTCATCCAAGAATATTGTACCACCATTCGCTATTTCAAAGCTTCCGATCTTTTGATTCATCGCACCGGTAAATGAGCCCTTTTCATGACCAAACAATTCACTGCCGGCAAGTTCTTTTGATAGCGCTCCACAATCTATAGCTACAAAAGGCTGTTCGCTCCTCTTGCTGCGTTTATGTATTTCCTGCGCAATAGCTTCTTTACCACTACCACTTTCACCATAAATAAGAATGCTATAATTAGTTGGTGCTACTAAATCAATTTGTTTTAAGATGCTCTTAAACTCGGCACTATCACTAAAAATATATTGACCTGATGTAATGATTGTTTTTGCACGAATGCTTTTCTTAGCTTCTTCTAATGACACTGCTACGGGTATTGTATCATCGCCACCTGCAGCACTTTTTTCCAATGCTTTTTTAATGGATAAAATAATTTCGTCGGGGAAAAGTGGTTTGGTGACATAATCATAAGCACCAAGTTTCATAACATCTACAGCCACCTTAATATCGCTATATCCTGTTACTATTATAACAGGTGTTTGTGGGTATTTTTCTTTTACTTTTATCAGTAGTTCTTTACCATCAATATCTTCTAATCTAAAGTCACACAGAACCAAGTTGGGCTCCATTTGTTCTAGAATATCAAGAGCTTTTTTTCCATTATGCGCCAATGTAACCTCATAGCCATTCTTAGTCAAAAATCTCTTCAACAAAAGACACATGTCAACATCATCATCAATAACTAATATTTTATTCATATTTATTTTTGATTGTAAAAATTAAGCCCACATTCTTCTCAGTTGTGCTACCGGTATTTGCAGTTGTTCACGGTATTTTGCAATCGTTCTTCGTGCTACGTTAATCCCTTTGCTTGCAAGAATAGCAACTAATTGCTGATCGGTATATGGGTTCAGCTTATCTTCTTTTTCTATAACACCTTCAATGGCAGATTGAATGACCCTGTTGCTAATAATCTCTCCCTCTTTATTGATGATGCCTTCAGTAAATAAGTTCTTCAACAAAATTATTCCAAAGGGGGTATCAACGTATTTATTTGAGGTAACGCGAGACACAGTAGATATATCGACACCAACCTTGTCTGCAATATTCTTTAGGATCATCGGCTTTAATAAGCTTACATCGCCATAAAGAAAATATTCCCTCTGCAATTCTACTATTGCCTTCATTATCTGCATCATAGTAGACTCTCTTTGCTTAATAGCATTAACAAACCACTGGGCAGAATTTAATTTACTCTTTAAATATTGAGTCGCGATCTTGTCTTTTTTCTGGCCTGCATGTTCTACAGTTTCCATTAAAGACTGGTTGATGTATAAAGATGAAGACCTGGAACGAAAGAGATTAATCTCGATTTCCTCGTTGTCATTAACCATTAAGATAAAATCCGGAAGAATGTTGTTGTTCGTTGCTAAACCAGCTTCCATTTCGGCAAGCGGTTTCATTTTTAATGAAGACAAAAGCTTAAGAATTATCTTCAACTCTTCTTCATCAACATCTAAGGCATCCATGATCTTTTCCATATTTCTATGAGAAAGATCTGAATAATGATTCTCTAAAAGTTGGATTGCCTTTTTAACATCGGGTCCTTTTTTAGATAAGTTGTATAACTGGAGAAGCAAACACTCTTTAGTGCTTTGAGCACCAATGCCCACCGGTTCTAACCTTTGAACAGCTTTTAGTACTTCTTCTAATTCTTCGGTCTCTACTATCATCCCTTGTTTGAAGGAAAGATCGTCAGCCATGTTTTCAAGCTCTTGTGCAAGTAATCCGTTTCCATTTAAGCAGTCAATGATATAATCGGCTAACTGCAACTGCCTGTCAGTGAGGTCAAAATATCTTATCTGGTCTTTAAGACTCTCCCTGAAATCAGTTGAAGCCTTTATAGGAATGTTCGGAATAGAGTCGTTATGAAAGTAATTCTCATACTCAAGTTTGTAATTGGGAATGTCATCATACCCGTGCTCTTCCCAGCTTTCGTAATCCTGTACGCTTTCTTTAGAAAACTTGTCAATATTTACGTTTTCTTCTTCATTATTTTGCTCAAGTAGCGGATTTTCATCTAGTTCATCCTGGATACGTTGATCTAACTCCATTACGTTCAGATGAAAGATGTTGAGCATCTGAATTTGCTGGGGAAGAATTTTCAGCTGCTGTTTCTGCGTTTGTATTTGACTAAGCATGTAATGGTTTGGGGTTTAATGTCTTATCTTATAAATCCAACTTAGAACCAAACTTTATACCTGTTTAATTTAAATCGTAATTTACTGTAAATCAGCGAAGTAAATAAGAACGGAAGAAACCTAAAATGTGTTATTTTTGTTTAGTTGAGCTGATTATATCTATTTTGTAGAGATATTTCCCCACCAATATCGTGAAAAAAAATTTAAGACTAATATATGGAGCCTTTGTCTCATCGCTCCTCGTTATTTTAATTATATCCTACATTTCTGCCCGACAGCTAAATTCTCTCATAAAGTATAATGACCAGGTAGCTATAACTGATGAGGTCATAAATCTTTTATCTAAGGTAGAGATACAATTATTAGCGGCGGAAAGCAGCCAAAGAGGCTACCTGGTAACGAAAGACAGCGCTTATTTAGATGATTTTATAAAAGCCCCCAAGACCATTTACAGCGTGTTAGATAGTCTCAAAAGAGTAATACCTGCTGAAGAGCATAAACAAGATCTTATAAAAATAAGATATGCTGTGGCAACAAGGTTACAGATCCTCCAGGAAACGCTTGATTATGCAGTGACAGGTAATAAGCAAGAATTTAGGATTAATGTGTCCAGAGAAAAGTTGGTGATGGAAGACTTTAGATTACAAACTTCTAAGTTCCAGAATGAGCAGGTTGACCTGATGATCGAAAGTGAGACGAGTAAAAGAAAGTATGAACTAGCCGCTCCAATATACTTACGAGTAATTTTTATCCTTTCAATGATTTTTCATCTTACCGCCTTCATATTTATTGTAAGGGAATTCAGGCGGCGCCACCAATACCAAAAAGATCTTGAGAGAAAAATAAAGGAGCTGGATATGAGCCATGCAGAACTTGAGCAAATTGCATTTATTGCTTCGCATGATCTTCAGGAGCCTTTGAGAAAAATGAGAACCTTTGGCGGACGACTATTAATGCAATACAAGGATTCTTTTGATGAAGATGGGCGTATGATGCTTTCGCGTATTGACTTTGCTGCGCGGAGAATGCAGGGGTTAATAGAGGATCTGGTGGATTATACACACCTCATAAATTCAAATGAAGAGAAGCAAAAGGTTGATTTGAATACATGCATAGAAGAGGTGCGCAACAGCCTCGAAAATCTTATTCAAAATAGAAAGGTGGAATTTTCAATTTCAGAACTACCGGTTATTGATGGATATCCGTTTCAACTCCGTCTTTTATTTACCAACCTGATTCATAACTCTATTAAATTTTCAAAACCCGATCAAAATCCAGTTATAGAAATATTATCAATACAAATTGAAGGTGATAAAGTAGATGATATTTTAGAAAGATCTATAACAGAAACCTATATAAAAATAAGTATAAAGGATAATGGAATCGGTTTTGAAAACGAGTTTGCAAAGAAGATCTTTGTTTTGTTCCAACGACTTCATAATCAAAACTCATCCTACGGAGGCAAAGGAATAGGACTCTCCATTTGCAAGCGGGTAATGACGAACCATAACGGCTTTATAGCTGCTGAAGGAGAACCTGGCGAAGGAGCAACTTTTAATGTGTATTTTCCCTTATAGTTTAGTGAACCATTGAACGAAACTTGTATTCAATTTTATCATAAGCAGATAAAACGGCGTCTTCCCAGTTTTTTGAACTGCAGGATTCTACAAGTGTTTTCTGTAAGGAATCATTAATACTCAAGGTTGCACCCTTAGAACAACCCGATACAGATCCATTCTCAAAAAGACATATTTCTACGCCCGTAATGGTTTTAAAACTCTGCTGCAGGTCTTTTATTTTTTCTACCACAAATTGAGTTATAGAATATGCGCAGGGAACATCTGATGTGTTTACATCAAGTTTTAGTGAAAAGCTCATATACAAAGGGTTTGTTGACGGATTATTAAAACCTGAACCTCTTTACTCCATTGATAAGTACACCTCCCAGTCCACTATTAAAATATGTTACTACTTCATCAAACTTTAAATCAACTCCCGGAAGTAGCACACATTGCGTAATTGTTTCCAAGGTCTCTCTCACCACTTTCATAATCACAGGTTTTATTATATATAGAAAATTATATACCAAATTTTCTTCCCTTGTATTTCGGCTCTACGCCTCTATATTGTAGAAACAATTGCACTGAGGTAGTCTGGAATATGGGTATGATTGTTGCCTTTTTATATTATTATTCACACTTAAATCTAAATCTTATGTTACGTTGGACCATCACATTTTTGGTAATTGCTATAGTTGCCGCTATTTTTGGTTTTGGAGCAATTGCAGGAACTGCAGCTACCATAGCCAAAGTATTATTCTTTATTTTTATTGTTCTTTTCCTTCTTTCTTTAATTGGTGGAAGAAAGACAATAGACTAACCCCAAAAACATTTAAAGCCTAACCATGTTAGCGCATAAAAAAATCTCAGCATAATAAATGCTGAGATTTTTTATTTTGTAACTCTTGCTCTTATTGTGATCCGCCTGT
>DASVST010000092.1:0-3060 GCA_036387965.1 Segetibacter sp.
GTTTTTATAGTGGAGTTTTTATACAATTTTAAACTTGCATTGTAAGCAAAACTACAGAAACTTTCAACATTGTTGCAAAACCTTCTTTGCGCTTATCGCACCTTCAACATTGTTCTTACCTGTTGAGTAGAAAGATTTTGAAGACGTGCATAGTAAACACCAGGAGGCAATGCACCACTGTCAAAATTAACCGTATAAGTTCCGGGAGTATAATCAGCATCAGCAAGAGTTTTGATTACTCTTCCCATCGCATCAATAACCTGGATGAGGGTATGACCTCCGCCTGAAGTAAAACTAATTGTTGTTTTTTGCTGAAATGGATTTGGATAATTCGTAATTAAGCTATTGCCTGAATTATTAGGCTGAACAGTTTTGCAAGCACCTGCATTCACTAATGGAAGTGTTTGAAAGTTCTTCAGCATAATATTTTGCAAATCGGTGTTGCTAACACACAACCAGTTTTCGAGCAGGGTAGCATATATACTTCTAAAGTCGTACTGAAAAGGAAGGTTGTCGTTTACATTTACCGACGAGGAAACAACAGGTGTGTTTCCTACAACTCCAGAGATAACCTGCTTACCAAAAACGAATAAAGGAGCGGCAGCGCCATGATCTGTCCCTCCGCTTGAATTGCTTTTTATACGACGACCAAATTCAGAAAACGTCATCCCCATCACTCTATCTTCAACGTCCAAAAATTTTAGATCATCCTGGAAAGCTTTTACTGCATCACTTACCCGCTGAAGCAATGTAGCATGTGCACCCGTTGTAGTATCAGTAGAATTTGCTTGTACGGCATGTGTATCAAAGCCGCCCATAGTAACCATATAAACTCTTGTCTTTAATCCACCTTTTATTAAGCGTGCAACAATCTTTAGCTGGTCGCCTAAAGTATTACCGGTTGGATAAGTACTTTGCGTGGTCACTCTTGCGGCCGCATCTTTAATTACCGAGGCATATTGTTGAGTTTGTTGTGCAACCTGCCGCACAAAGGTCAGCTCTTTTCCTGCAGGTGTGTTCGGCGCCGGATCCTGAATGCCATTAACAAGGTTGTAGAAGTTGGTTGGATTACTAATACTCATACCCATACTTACTGCAGGACCTTGTAAGGTAAGAGATGTCACTGATCCGATTTGAATAGCAAGCGGATGAGGCATTGAAGTATTTGGGTAACCGTTGGGAAAGTTTGGGTACTCGTTGTTTAAGTATCTACCAGTCCAGCCGCTGTTAACTACCTGGGTAGAATCTGAAGCGCTCATCCATATATCAGTTGCCCTAAAATGAGAAAAGCTTGGTGCAGGATAACCTACCGACTGAACCACTGCTGCCTTGCCTTCTTTAAACAACTCCTGCATGCCCCTCATAGATGGATGGAGCGCAATTTTGTTTGTACCAGGAATAGACAATGCTTTGTTTTCAGCTATTGCTATGTTTGATCTTGCATTGGTATAGTTACCATGATATTCTATTGGTATCACAGTATTTAAACCATCGTTCCCACCATTCAGCTGTATTAATACCAGCACATGATCATTATCAGTAGAGGGCATCATTAATGACTGTACAAGCGGTGAGTCTTCTGCAAATGCTTTTATAGAAAACCCATTTAAGATGTTCGAAAGAACTACACTTGTTGGTATGGTACCTTTAAAGAAGTCTCTACGTTTCATGTTATAGGTTTTATGCTAACTGGTATTCAGCGAGGTTCATTAAATATTTAAATAAATCTCTAAGTCTGTTACGAACCAATGTAGCATTAGCTGTATTTGCAGGATTATTTATATGCTGCGTCCATGCTTCTGTCCAGTAATAATCAGTGGACTGCCCAACTAATAAAATATCAGTTTTTATTTGATTTCTTGTTGATGCAGTAAGTGGAATTCTATATAAAATTTGAAGGGCATCATTTATCAGAACATTGGGATCAGAAGGGTCTGAAAGTGTTTTAGCAAAAGCGATAACATCTATCATTATTTTCTTTCCACTAAACGTATAACCAGTTGCGACCATTACATCTGTAAACTGGTTTCGTTTAGGCAACGTGTCTGAGTTGATCCAAATTTCATAAAACTGCGGTTCCTGGTAATATGCTTTCCATCCACTTACATCCGGCGGATCGCCTATGTTTTGTTGCATATTAGTCATCTGCGAAACATAATAATTCCATAGGCCGTAGTTGCTTACATAATCTGTAGCAGGTTGAAATTGTATGTTGAATTCCCTGCTCAACCCAATAATCTTATCTATAGGACTTTTTATCTGGCAACCTTGATTCAGCACATCAAAAAAGTGCTCACTTTTCAATAGTAAGTTTAGTACAGGCTTTACTTCATAATTGCTGCTTCTCAAAAGTGCAGCAAGCGGTTCAATAACATTCGTTTCAACCGCACTATCAATTTGATAATAAACAAACCACCTATACAATCGCCTGCAGATGTATTTCGAAACTTCCTGAACACTAAAAATCATGTTCAACAAATCATCAAGTTCGGTGTTTCCTGCAGTCGCCCCGGTACGCCCTGTTATCACTGTATTATTATAGAAAGATGAAAATTGCTTATTAGTTGTATTGTGCCTCGCTGCATCAAAGTAGGAAGATATGGTAGTAGAATTATTTCTCCACCCGGTTAAAACTTTAGCTGCCTCTTTCACATCAGATTCAGTATACAACGAACCGGGGCCTTTGCCACAACAAAACAACTCCTGTAATTCTCTTCCATAATTTTCATCAGGTGCACTTGCAGTATTCAGTTGGCCATTAAGATAAACCAACATTGCAGGATCTATTGTAACTGCTTTTACTAATGTCTTAAAATTTCCAAGTGCGTTTCCACGTAGCAATGAATGATGTTTATAGATATACTGAGCGTTTCCAATATCGTTCGTTTCTGTGCTGAAGTGATTGTGCCAAAACAGGGTCATCTTTTCACGAATACTTCTATCTTGGTTGAGCTGATTTCCTACCCACCATTTTTTGAAAGATGCTCTTCTCCTTCCTGCAATAGTTCCATCGTTGTTAGGATCATTAACCCACGTGGTGCCTGCAACAATATTAGTATC
>DASVST010000093.1:0-4016 GCA_036387965.1 Segetibacter sp.
CTCTCTTTCAATGTTTCCATAATTTTCAGCAACTCTTAATGCATATCTTGAGAGTACAGGCCAGAGTTGCTAGTCCTTCTGCTTTTCTTTTTGGCTACGGCGGTTATAATACTATCTGAGCCATTTTTTGAGATACCGGATTTGCTTTAATGGTTAAAGTAGAAAGAACAAAACAACTACTCTGACAGGGTAGAAATGGCCAATCCAAATTAATTAAGGTAAATGAAAGTAAATGTCTGATAAACGGCAAGCTGCATATGCAAATGATCATTTATTGAGGGACAGTCGGTGATGGTTTTCTTGCATGTCACCTTACCTTTCGTGTCTCAATTGCAACTGATGAAAACATCTGCTCGGGTAGCTTCTATATTCATTTTTCTCTTCTTCATATTTTTTAATGGACTTCAAGTCTACCTCATCCTCGAACGCATTTCCGATACAAAGACCAAGTTCGATGCTACGTATTCACGTGCTATGGTTACCACGCTTACTGAATACCATAAACTGAAAGTCATAGACAGTGCCTCAACACGCACACATGCATGGATCGCGTATGCTCCGGGAAAGATTGAGCTAAGCCGCCTAGATTCCCAAAGCGTGAAATTAAGCGCACCGTTTTCATCTCTTGTTACAGACACTGTTGACCTCGCTTCGATAGAGGTAATTTCGAACAGGCAATTCTTCATGTCAATAGACATGGATGCATTTGATAGGCTTTTTAAGAAAGCACTTCATACCTACCAAGTCCATGCTGATTACCGCCTGGATACCATATCCTTTCAAGGCAGAAATTTAACTCCGCAAATGCTCCGTCCTATTTGGGATCAAAAAAGAAGAAAGGAATATCCCTACGCCACCAGGCCTGTTCGCATTCCGGAATACTCAAATTTCGCCGTCATTGCACAGCTTAAATCAGATCAGGCCTTTTTTAAGCAAGACCTCCTTTGGCCCATGCTAGCTTTTGCATTTATCCTGATCATTGGCAATACAGCACTCGTGTTTGTATACAAAACGATCAGGAGACAAAAGCGGATTAATGAAGTAAAGACTGACTTCATCAATAACATTACGCATGAGATGAAAACCCCGATCACTATTGCGTCAGCAGGCTTAGAAGCGCTGGAACATCATATATCCCCAACAGAGCGCACCAGCTTTTACCTGCATACAAGCAAAAGGCAGCTGCACCTGCTCAATGACTTCGTGGAACGAATTCTCGATTCTGCGGTTCAGGATATCGCGGGTTTTACTTTAAAAAAAGAAAAAATAGACCTGCATGCCCTTTTTAACGAACTGGTACAAAGCCACTCTGTTCTGCAGGCAAAGACAGTCAGCTTCCAGTTGACCGGGGAAGGCCCCGCTTTCATAGACGGTGATCGGCTCCACCTGCAAACCGCCTTTCATAACATTATAGATAATGCTGTCAAATATTCTAATGGTGCGGTGCAAATTCATATTGATATTGTTCAAAACAACTTGGACTGTACCATCAAGATCCGGGACAATGGAATGGGCATACCACCGCAATTCATAAAAAACGTGTTTGAAAAGTTTTTCCGTGTGCCGCAGGGTGATGCACAGTCAGTAAAGGGATTTGGGCTTGGCTTGTATTATGTCAGCGGCATTATCAAAAAACATGGTGGTAACATCACAGTGCATTCGCAATTGCAATCAGGAACTGAATTTATCATAACGCTACCTAAAAACGCATGATACCCATCTTATTGATAGAAGACCAGGTAGAGCTTTGCCAAATATTGAAGGACACGCTTTCTCTCTATGGCTTTGAGGTTACGTATGCCTTGAATGGCGAAGATGGCTATCGCTTATTCGCTTCTTTGGATCCCAAACTCGTCATTATCGACATCATGATGCCCGGTAGTGACGGGTTCAGTGCTGTAAAGCAAATCAGGACCGTTAACAAAGACGTTCCTATCATCATGCTTACGGCTAAGCCCCTCACAGAAGACCTGGTAAAAGCATTTGATCTTGGCTGCAATGACTTTATCCGGAAGCCTTTTGCAATGGAAGAACTAATAGCGAGAATCAGGTCGCTTGCCAAAGTATCGGGCAATGTTGCGAGTACCGCAAATAATATTTACCAGTTGGGCAGCTTTAGCTTGAACGCATCTACGCAGGAGCTGGCAAATGATTCACATCGCTATCAACTTTCGTATAAAGAAGTAGAACTTTTAAAAATGCTTTGCGAAGCCAAATCAACCGTTGTGGATCGCCAGGTACTTCTAGCAAAATTATGGGGTAGCGATAATGGGTTCAATAGCAAAACGATGAATGTGTATATAAACAGGTTACGAAACCACCTGGAAAGCGATAAGTCTGTGGAGATATTAACCATCAGGGGATTTGGCTATAAGCTTATTGAACGGAATTAATGCATAACACCCCCCTATTTTTTGCTTCTTTAATCACATTGTTTGTAATTGTTGAATTGTCGCTTTACAGAGTTGTACACAATGCTTTTGCTTGTTCCTGTTCCTATAATTGGCTGAACTTATAAAGCGTCATTTCCCATCATTATTCAAGTATTGAGTATACTGCTCTTATTCCCATCAAGATTAGCAGGACAGAAAATAATATACCTGCTACTACAGCTATTCCAGACAGCCATTCCTGTTCAGTAACATCAAGCAAACGTAATCTGCTGCCTTTATATCTAAGGAATCGATTCATTCTCTGTATTCGTTTTATCAAACTGCAATAAAATTATTGCGCAAATATATATTTTTATTTGCATATGTTTAATGCTACATTTGCCTCTGTCAACCTTTTAAGCATCAATAAAAACTTGTCTTATGTTGAATATCCTTATAGCTGAAGATGATCTTGACGATCTATTTTTATTCAAAGAAGCTTTAGCAGAAGTGTTGCCTGTTTACAATATCACCCATGCACGTAACGGACTGCAATGCTTGAGTTTTTTGGAAACAATGCAATCGCCTGACGTTATATTTCTCGATATTAGAATGCCTTTAAAAAACGGATTTCAATGCCTGGAAGTAATAAAAGCACATTCGTCACTATGTAATATTCCAGTTATCATGCTTTCCACTTCTGACAATTTAGATGATGTAGAATTATCTTATAAAAGTGGTGCCCTTTTATACTTAGTAAAGCCAACGACTACTAAATTCTTAGTTATTGCTTTAAAAGGTGTATTTCATTTGATCCGCAGACCAAACATGGACATGACTACAATTGAAAATTTTGTGGTGATGGATAAACGAAAATATAAATAGATCTTTTCTGCGGAAGAAAATCCCAGTAACAGACCTATTTTTCTTCTTGCAACTTTGGCTTTAGAAGTTAACTTGAGCAGAATGTAGCATATACATCTAGCACCCAAAAAGATTAAAAACCTAAAGGAGACAAGTCGATTTGTTTGATGTATGGATCTAAAAGTTTTGTCTCTCCGAAAGGTTTTAATCTTTCTATTTTATTCTCTAAATGGTTAAATACAACCTCCACATAAAATGAATGAAGATGATACAGAAAAAACATTCTCCTTTTAAGCGTCCTTCTACTAATATTTATCCCGTAGGTAAATAACTCCCGTGCTTTGGAGCTATCTGCTAAGTCTTTAAATGCTTCAAGTGTCATAAATATTTATTTTTATCAGCATTGATACGAAAATATGTAAATTATTTCTTATATATAGAACTTCTTTTTCCCACCAAAATTTATAGGCTATTATTCCATAGCACAGCAGAGACAAAATTGATTTTGAAATTTGTTTTGAAGGACGCTGAATGTTCCAGGCTTTTATCAGAACGGTAGCTGAAATTCTATCACGTTGAATTTTGTCCGGTTATTGAACAACAAGCTTGTTTTCTATGAACCTGGGCCTCAAGCTGTTTAAAGCTGATAGCAATTTTGGCAGCTGAGAGCTTTCCACTTTTCCCTCCAGGGCAACAATGCTATCTACTGTAATGGCCTGTACTGCAGGATAGGTTTTTAATACGCTGTCTACTGATTCCTTCAACGCCTGATCGGTACCG
>DASVST010000094.1:0-4646 GCA_036387965.1 Segetibacter sp.
CCACTTCTGCAGGTCCGATTCCATCCCCGTTTCCATCTACTTCTATCCCCGCGGCTACAGCAGCAGGTGCTGTAACAATAGAACTAAATACTTCTATGATTATTTTGCCGCAAACGCCAATGCAAATTAGGTATTGGGACAGGAGGGTAGGATTTTTTCCTGAGAGATATACTTCCTTTAGCGACGTGCAGCAACGAGTTGATCCAACTACAATCGCCGTACGGTGGAGACTAGAACCAAAAGATAACGAGGTTGAAAAATGGAAACGTGGCGAACTTGTAGAGCCTAAAAAGCCAATCGTCTATTACATAGATCCTGCCACTCCTGCACAATGGAGACCGTACTTAATTGCGGGGATTAACGACTGGCAAAAAGCATTTGAAGCAGCAGGATTTAAGAATGCAATTATGGGTAAAGAATGGCCAAAAAATGAGCCCACTATGAGCATGGAAGATGCCCGCTTTTCAGTGCTAAGATATTTCGCATCTGACGTTGCAAATGCATACGGGCCGAATGTACACGATCCAAGAAGCGGAGAAATATTAGAAAGCCACATTGGGTGGTATCACAACGTGATGACGCTGGTTCATGACTGGTATATGGTACAGGCTTCGGCAGTAGATCCGAATGCAAGGAAGATGAAATTTGATGATAGCTTAATGGGTGAACTTATTCGCTTTGTATCGTCTCACGAAGTGGGACATACAATAGGTTTGTTACACAACATGGGCAGCAGTAGCAAAACACCGGTAGAAAGATTAAGAGACAAAGCATGGGTGGAAGCAAACGGACATACAGCTTCTATAATGGACTATGCTCGCTTTAACTACGTAGCACAACCACAGGATAATATCTCTACCAAAGGCTTATTCCCACGTATTGGTGATTATGATATCTGGGCAATCAAGTGGGGTTATGGATACATTCCCGGTAATACAGAAGATGAGCAGAAAAAAGCAAGCAATAAGCTTATTGTTGAAACACTTAGCAAAAATCCCCGCGCCTATTTCGGAACATACGAGTTGGGTAATCCGAACGATCCAAGAAATCAAAGTGAAGACTTAGGTGATAATGCAATGAAAGCAAGTGAATATGGAATCAAGAACTTAAAATACATCTTGAATAACTTGTCAGATTGGACAAAAGACGAGACAGACCTAAACAGGAACATATCTCAAATGTACAGTTCTTTAACTGGCCAGTACCGTAGATATCTAGGTCATGTTACCGCTAATGTTGGTGGAGTTTATGAAACATTCAGAACTTCTGCCCAGGCAGAATCGGTTTACGAGCCAACACCTAAGAGCACACAAAAGGAAGCCCTGAACTTTTTACAAAGTCAACTTTTTGAAACGCCAACATGGTTGATCAATAAACAAATTTTAAACAGGATAAACAATCCGGGAGCTACAGATCCTGTTGCCTCAGCGCAAGAAGGAACTTTAAGCAGCCTGATCAGCGCATCAAGATTAAACAGGATGCAAGCTGCTACAGATCGCTATGGTACAGATAGGGCATACAGCGCTCTTGAGATGTTAACTGATCTTCAGAATGGGATTTTTAGCGAATTAAGAACTAAGAAAGCCGCTGACACTTACCGTCGTTCATTACAAAAGAGCTACGTTGACAAGCTTGATGACATTTTAAATCCTGCTACTACCACAGCAATAGCAGGCTTTGGTGGAGGTGGTGCAAGCTCAGCGAACCTTAGCCGCAGTGATGCGCCGTCTATAGCAAGAGCTCAATTGATGTCTTTAAGAACACAAATAACAGCAGCTCTTCCTACAATAACTGATAGAATGACTAAAATTCATTTAGTTGATTTACAGGAGAGGATTAAAAAAGCATTAGACCCTCAGTCTTAATCACAATATCTTTTGAAAAAAGGCCGGTAAACTACCGGCCTTTTTTACTCAATTAAATTCTGTGTTTGCTTTCTACTCATATCGTAAAGCAACAATAGGATCAAGTTTAGAAGCTTTTATAGCAGGCCATAAACCGGCTGCAAGACCAACAACACTGCAAATTATTATTCCTGTAATAACCCAGCCCCACGGCACCACAAAGCCGGTTCCTAACACCATTGAAAACAGGTTTCCGACCAATACACCAAGTATTATCCCGAAAGCTGCGCCTAATAAACTTATAATTAAAGATTCAAACAAGAATTGATTTCTAATGCTCGACCTTGTACCACCAAGAGCTTTTATCAATCCAACTTCCTTGGTACGTTCTGTTACTGCTACAAGCATAATATTCATCAAACCGATAGCAGCGCCTATTAAAGTTATCAGTCCTATAGCGCCTGCCGAACCTGAAATACTTCCAAGTAAACCAATCATAATTTCTGCGATAGCATCGCTTTTATCAATAAAAAAGTTATCGTTGTCTTGTGCTGAAAGTTTTCGTATCCCCCTGAAGGTGCCAGTTGCTTCGCCTATTGCAGGATCAACTTGCTGCACATCATCCACGATTATATTTATAGTATATGATGAACCGGAATTTGGCAATCGCCGCACATTATTATAACTGGTGATCACTACTTTATCCATCTGCATGAATGCACTCGAGCCTTTAGGTTTAAGCAAACCAATTACCCTGTACGGCGAGTTGCCAACACGTATAACCTTATCTACTGAACTTTCAGGATTTCTACCAAAGAGCTTTGTTGCTACGTCCTGCCCCAGTAAACAAACATTGCGTCCACTCTCTACGTCGAGCCTGCTAAAGTTTCTCCCCGCTTGCAGTGAATAACCGTTTATAAGAAGGAAGTTTTCGTCTCCCCCATTTATGCTTGTATTAGGATTTGTTTCCTTGTTGTCGTACTTAACTCTTACTGAACGTGGTCCACTTAACTGTACTCCTATCAGTGCGGGAAACTGGTAATTTTCTTTAAATAACTTTGCCTGTTCGTATGTAATTGTTTTGCCAAGGTTAGAGAGTTTTTCTTTTTTTGCACCTTTCTTACTTTGATTGACTCGGCTTTTTGGGCCAATTTGTATATTCCTCTCTTTGTAACGGATAGTAAAGGCATTAGCTCCTAATGCAGAAAAGCTTTCTTTTAAACTTTGATTCATTGCTTCTATAGCAGTGATAATACCAATGAGTGCCATAATACCAAACGCGATAATTGCAACGGTAATTCCTGTGCGGAGCTTATTGCTTTTTACAGTTCTGTAAGAGAGAGAAAGTGTGTCGGTGATCTTCATGACGATGTCACATTTCCTTTAAAGATAAGCAAGGGTTTGTGAAACGTGCCAGGCGAATTAATCACTACAGGTTGGTATCACTTAAGCACACTTCGATTTGAAATATATTAAAAATAAAGAAACTGAAGTAGCAGGTCTGGGAAAACTCCGAGGACTACAATAATGGCAGCAACAAATAACATAAGTATTTTAAAACGTTGAGTTACTGCGGGGAACACAACGTCACCTTCTTTGAAATACATTGCCTGAATCACCTTAAAGTAATAGTATGCGCTGACAGCAGCAAACAAAACAGCGATAATCACGAGCGGTAGATAATGATCTGTTTTAACAACAGAAGCAAGCATGTAATACTTAGCAAAAAAACCAGCCGTCAGCGGAATGCCTGCAAGCGAAAGCAAACAAATTACAAGAACCGCTGCAAGCAGAGGCTGAGACTTTGAAAAACCATTGAACCCTTCAAATGAATAGTCCTGCATTTTAGCGAGTACTGCAAATATGCCAATGGTTGAAATGCAATATGCAGCTGCATATAAGATGAGACCTTCTTTAGCCACATCATTAACGGAAAATAAAGCAAACATCATAAAACCTGCCTGGGCGATACTTGAATATGCAAGCATTCGCTTGACGCTTTGTTGAAATACTGCAGTAAGATTTCCAAAAGCAAGGGTCAATAAAATAACGATAGCAACCAGCCTTTCTGATTGTGAACCCATACTGCCATACCTACTCTCGAACAAGCGGATGAAAGCTGCGAAGCCTGCAACTTTAACTACTGTTGCCATGAAAGATGTAAACACCGTTGGTGCTCCATCGTAAACATCAGGTGTCCAAAAGTGAAAAGGTGCTAGTGAAACTTTGAAAGAAAGGGCAATAAATATCAGTAAAGTTCCCAGTGCTTCTAAGTAGGAAAGATTTGTACCGGCTGCTGCAATTCGACTTACAGAAAAACTACCACTGTTACCGTAAAGCAATGCAATTCCCATCAACATTATACCTGTTGAGAATGCACCCATTAAAAAATATTTCAATGAAGCTTCGTTACTTTTTAAATTCCTCTTATCACTACCTGTAAGGATATATAATGGAATTGAAATAATTTCAATTCCGATGAACAACATTAATAGACTTGTGTAAGAGGTTACAATAGCTACTCCGCAAAGCACAAAGAACATCAATGCAAAATATTCTGCTACATGCGTTCCGACTTTTTCAACATCTCTTCCTGAAAGCATTACAAAAAGTATGGTTGAGAAGATGCAGACGCTGTTGAATAGTAACCCAAATTTGGAGATGCTCAGTAGATCCCGAAGATTGATATGAGCAATGTGGCAACCAAAACTCTCAGCTATGTTGTAACCAAGCAACAATAACAAACCACCAGTAGCAACATACTTTAGTGTTGATTTGTTTGTAATAAAAATGCCGCTTAAC
>DASVST010000095.1:0-5032 GCA_036387965.1 Segetibacter sp.
TTTAAGCCGCGGAGAATCGTTGGCTAAAATTTGTGAAAAGCTAAACCTGCATTCGTCAACAGTTGGTACGCATAAAGCAAGAATATTTCAAAAGTTAGGGTGTAAAAACATTGTGGAACTTAGCGAATTAGCAAAAGCGCATAATATCTTACCTCCTTCCTAAAAGTTGTAGCATATCAATAGAAGACACATTGGTTTCTGAAGATTCAGAATAGCCTTTTCCTCAGAAAAGCACCATATAAAAAAGATAACCTATCTCTTACATTTTCATTTATAACCTCTTACGCGCTCGACTTTATAGCTGGGCAAGATATAAGTAGCTTACACTGTTTTTCACAAACCAGAATCTCTTTATGGGCGCTAATCTTCAAGATAATTCTACTTCAGCCCTGGCAGATATTCGAAAGCTTGCTTTTGATTATTCACCTGATAGCATATTGATAATAAACCCGCGCCTGATGAAGTTTGTTGATGCTAACCAAACAGCTCTTAAAAGCCTTGGCTATTCCAAAGATGAGCTCATTGGTTTAACTGTTGAAGATATTGATGCATCGTTTACCAATGAAACGATGGCTGCTGCATTTGAGAATATTATAAATAGTAAAGAGCAACATGCAACAATCCCCACTCGCCATAGAAGAAAAGATAAAACCACTTTCGACGTAGAAGTTTACTTGCGGTGTTTTAAAGATGACGGACATATTTTCATTCTTGCTACGAGTACCCAAGCAAGCGTTTTGCTACGGGTGCAGAACGAGCTAAATTTTCATTCAGCTTTATTTAATAAAATTTCTGATGCAATAATTTCAACTGATGAAAACTTTGTCATCACCAGTTGGAACAGGTATGCGGAAGAGATGTTCGGCTGGACTGAAGAAGAAGCAATTGGTAAACCTACAAGAGATCTTACTGCAGCTATTTACCCAAATCAAACATCAGAAGAAGTAACACAATTTGTACGAGATAACGGCCACTGGAAAGGAGAAATATTCGCCCACAGAAAGGATGGTAACGTTATTCCGGTCATGTTATCTGTTGGTGTAATTATGGACTCGGCTAACAACGTAACAGGTTACGTTTCTGTTGTTAGAGATATATCTGAGCGCCACAAGCTTGAAACTGAATTACGTTCGCTTAACGAAAGCCTTGAAAAAAGAGTAATTGAAAAAACTGAAGAGCTAACAAATGTATTCGATAGAATTTCCGACGGCGTTGTAGCTTATGATAGGGATTGGAAATATACTTACGTAAACAAGAAAGCTTCTGAGATCACAGGCAAACAACCAGAAGAAATGCTCGGCAAGAAAATCTGGGAAATTTTTCCTGATCTTGTTGGAACCCAATTGTATGAGAATTACCATCACGCAATGAGTAAACAACAATCAATCAGGCTGGTTTTTTTTAATCCTTTATTTAAACGGTGGTTCGAAGGATCACTACATCCTTCAGACCAGGGAATGTCTGTGTATTTTCATGATATTACGGAAAGAAAACTTGCTGAGATTGCCATTGAAAAAAGTGAAGAAAGATATAGAAAAGCACAGGCGCTGGGTAAACTAGGGCATTGGCTTCGGGATGTTAAGACACAGAAACTCACATGGTCAGAAGAGATATATAAGATATTTGAAGTAGATCCTGGTTTAGAATTGGATTATCAAACATTCATGAGTTACGTTCATCAGGAAGACAAAGCTGTTGTGCAGGAATTCCAGGAACTAGCTTTAGCAGGATTGAAACCATATAAGTATTATCACCGGATTATCTTAAAAGACGGGACAACAAAACACCTGCATGTGGTTGCAGATGTAGGGAGAGATGAACAGGGAACACCAATCTATATATCAGGAATGGTTCAGGATGTAACTGAACAAAAACTCGTTGAGGAAAAGTTAAAGGAAAGCCGGCTACAGCTTTCAATTATATTGAATAATATAGTTGACTCAGTAAGCCTTTTTAAAGTTGAAGGCCCCAACAGGTTTAGATACCTTGCAGTAAACGACGCATATACAAAAACTACTAAAATTAAAAGGGAACATGCCATTGGCAAATTATTCGGTGAACTTGTCCCTTCTATACATTTTAATCAGCTTTTCCAAGTTCTAAATAAGGCAATTAATACATGTGATATCCAGAAATTCGAATCAATATACAATTGGTTCGAAGGAGAAAAAGCTTTTCAAATTACTGCTGTGCCAATAAAAAATGATACAGGCATTTCAGACAAAATACTTGTCATAGCAAAAGATATAACCGAAAGAAAATTAAGCGAACAAAGGCTCATCAAATCAGAAGAAAATAATAGGGTGCTATTTGAACAGACACCAGTGCCCATATGGATGTTGAATAAAGACTTAGACTTTATTAAAGTTAACCAAGCAGCCATTTCTGAATATGGTTACACCAAAGAAGAGTTTTTAAGCATGAATTTAATGCAGATAAAACTTCCTGAAGATCATCCTTCCCTCCATGACGTGATTAGCAACCCTGATGGAAGTCCTGGTTATACACGCATTACCAGGCATGTACTGAAAAATGGAGAAATTATTTATTCTAAGGTGCACAGCACCACTTTCAATTTAGATAGCCAGGAAGTGGTTTTAGTGGTGAGTAAAAACATCACTTCAGAAATATTAGCTCAGAAAGATTTAATAGAAAATGAGCAGCAACTTTCCCTCATATTCGACAGTACCAAAGATGCTATGTGGCTGTTAAATGTTGAAGACCAGAACAATTACAGGGTTGAAACTTATAACAAAGCTTATGAAACGATAACAGGCATCGAAAAACAAAAGGCAGTAGGAATGCTCGTACAGGATGTTCTTCCGCCTGAAAACTTTGACAAAATAAGAAGCAAGTACAAACAGGTGATAGAAACCGGAGCAGTATTGACTTATTATATGACCATGAGTTTTCCAACGGGAGAAGTAACAGCTGAAGTAACGTTAACGCCTATTAAGGATCATAAGGGTAAAGTTGTTCGGGTGTTAGGAACGGGTGTAGATGTATCCCAGCAACAAAAAGCCCGTAAGGAGCTTATTAAAATGAATTTAGAGCTTCGGCAACTTGCTTCTCACCTTCAAAACGTAAGGGAAGAGGAACGAACACACATAGCACGCGAAATTCACGACGAGCTTGGCCAACAACTTACAGGTTTAAAGATGGATTTGGCGTGGCTGAAGAAAAAGATCAGTTGCGATGAAGATGGAGTTGCAGTAAGGATTAATTCTGCCTTACAACTGGTTGATGGAACGATAAACACAGTACGGAAAATTGCTTCAGAACTCAGGCCTAGTATAATCGACGATTTGGGTATTACGGAAGCCCTGGATTGGCATTGCCAGGAATTTACTAAGCGAACAGCAATCAACGTACAATTCGTAGCGTCTGTTAACGAAATGAAGTTGCCAGGAGAGATTCCCATAGCTGTTTTTAGGATTGTGCAGGAGGCCTTAACAAATGTAGCACGCCACTCAAATGCAACAGAAGTAATTTGTACGCTTAAAGAGATCAATAACGAACTTCTACTTTCTGTTTTCGACAACGGCAAAGGTTTTTCTTTAACGCACCAGGAGCGAAAAACATTAGGTTTACTCGGAATGCGTGAACGTGTGGCTATTTTAAATGGAGAATATACTATCAGGAGTGAGCCTGGGGAGGGTACCACAATATCAGTAAAGATTCCTCTAACCTTTTAAAAAAAGCACCATGAAAAGAGTTTTGATTGCTGACGATCATGCCATAGTTAGAAGAGGATTGAGAGACATCATTCGTGAAGACTTTCCATCAGCAGAGATTATTGACGTTGCAGATGCAGACGAGTTATTAAAGAGGGTAATGAAGGAGGAATGGGATGTAGTAATAACCGACTTATCAATGCCGGGCAGAAGCGGCCTCGAAGCACTCCAGCAAATAAGACAACATAAACCAACTCTGCCGGTCTTGGTTCTAAGTATTTATCCTGAAGAGCAATATGCTATAAGAGTATTAAAAGCAGGTGCTTCAGGTTACTTAAATAAAGACATGGCTCCCGATGAATTAGTAAATGCAATACACAGAGTGTTATCGGGTCGTAAATATATTACACCAGCTGTAGCAGAAAAGTTAGCCTCTACTTTCGACCTTCACTCAGACAAATCCTCACACGAACATCTGTCTGACCGTGAGTTTGAAGTTTTGAAAATGATAGCAAAAGGCAAATCAGTTTCTGATATAGGAAACATACTAAACCTAAGCGTTACAACAATAAGCACCTACCGCGCAAGAATATTGACAAAAATGGATATGAAAACAAATGCCGAACTGATACAATATGCACTACAAAATAAACTAGTAACCCTTTTAAGCTTTATAATAGTTATGTAGTTGTTGTACTACATCGGCTCGTACATACTCTACATCACGTTAACACTCGCAATTACATTTAAAATTGATTTTAGCTTTTATTTTTGTTTTAGCCAAAGAAAAACATACCGGATATAAAATATCCAAAAATCGTACACATTAATTGAAAGCTTTTAGGCGAACTTAACAAGGATTGCTTATAACGTACAAGGTTGTTCTTTTTAAAATCAAAATATGACTGTCCTTATCGTTGATGATTCACCTATAATAATTACAAAGCTGGTTGAACTACTTGAAGAAGTACGTACCATCAAAACGATTAAAAGCAGCAATTCCTATATCCAGGCTGTTGAAAGCATCGATGGTCACACTCCCGATGTTGTTTTGTTAGATATTAACCTGCCGGACAAAAGCGGAATTCAGTTACTCAGGTACGTTAAAAATAAGCTACCGCTAACGATAGTAATTATGGTTACAAATCAAAACAGCACCTATTACAAAAACCTTTGCATCGATCTTGGCGCTGAACATTTTCTTGATAAGTCTAGAGACTTTGAAACTTTACCCTTCATACTATCATCTCTTTCCTGATTTTATTTGTACAAGTAACAATTGTGTATAAATTCAAAGAGTCGCATTGTAGAATAATTATTACACATTTAGGCTGATTTTTTCTACAAAATATAGACAG
>DASVST010000096.1:0-1972 GCA_036387965.1 Segetibacter sp.
GCATTCGAGCAATATTCAAAAGCTATAGCTGAAGAAGAAAATACTATAGAACAAGCCGGAGAATACCAGGTAAAAAGAAAGACGCATGGAACAGTAGGAGCTGTAGCTGTAGACAAGAATGGTAATGTAGCCGCAGCTACATCAACAGGTGGCACAGAAAATAAGTTTATGGGCAGAATTGGTGACTCTTCAATAACAGGGATAGGTTCTTACGCTAATAATAAAACGTGTGCTGTTTCGTCTACCGGTGATGGTGAAGTCCTTATTCAGAATGTTATTAGTTTTCATGTATCTGCATTAATGCAGTATAAAGGAATGTCGCTAAAAGAAGCATGCAATTACCTGATGAATGAAGAGCTGAAAGATGTAGATGGTGATATGGGAATTATTGCAGTAGATCCAAGGGGAAATTTTGCTATGGAATTTAACTCAGATCGTATGCACAGGGCGTGGAGGACTTCTGATAATGAACAGGGTGCTATTAATTATCGCGATCGATAAAAATTGACAAACATAAAAAAAGCCGGTCGCTTTTGCAACCGGCTACATTTTATTTCTCATGTACATTATCCCAAATATGCTTTCAATGCATTGCTATAGCGAGCTTTTTGCAAGCGCTTAATAGCTCTCTCTTTAATTTGGCGAATACGTTCTTTTGTTAAGTCGTATTTCTGACCGATTTGCTCAATGGTTACTCCATTTTCACCATCTAACCCGAAGTAAGCATTTACGATCTCAGCTTCTCTTGGAGACAGTGATTTTAAAACCCGACGAATTTCTTCTCTCAAGCTGTCCTTCATCACATCATCATCCGTATCATCACCACCTTGCAAAAGGTCTCCCATCGCCACATCTTCTGCTTCGTGAACCGGCGCATCTAATGAAGTATGACGAGTGTTACTTTGAAAAATGTTGTTGATTTCTGTTTCGCTCATTTCCAAAATCTCAGAAAGTTCTTCGGTGCTTGGCTCTCTTTCATGCTCTTGTTCAAAAGCCATGTAAGCTTTGTTTGCCTTGTTATAAGTACCGATTTTATTTTGTGGAAGGCGAACTAATCTACCTTGCTCAGCTAAAGCTTGTAAAATAGATTGGCGTATCCACCAAACAGCATACGAGATAAATTTGAATCCTTTTGTTTCGTCAAAACGTTGAGCTGCTTTAATAAGTCCAAGATTTCCTTCGTTGATCAAATCACTTAAAGATAAACCCTGGTGTTGATATTGTTTAGCTACGGAAACCACGAAACGTAAGTTGGCTGTAGTTAACCTTTCAAGAGCTCTCTGGTCTCCCATTTTTATTTTCTGGGCCAGTATGGTCTCCTCTTCGGGAGTGATCATCGGAATTTTAGAGATTTCCTGCAGGTACTTTTCTACGGCTTGTGAGTCGCGGTTCGTAATCTGCGTGGCTATTTTGAGTTGCCTCATAATTATAATAGGTATTAATGAATAGAATTCGTTTACTAAGACACTTTTGTCTGGTTGTTAGTTGCAGAACCAATCCCCAAATTCTCCACAAAATGGAAATGGCGTGCAAAGGTAACTCCCCACAACCGTATTATCTACAAAATAGGGACTAAACTTGACTCCTTCAACAGAAATTAACCTTATTTACCACATTTTATACACTTTTTTTGTTTACTGCAACAAATCCTCTCATAACCTTGGGGTACCGTTCTGACAATTGGCAATCATTCCCTTCAGATTCTTACCTCATCGGTATGTGCAAAACAACCATACCAAATTTTGGCGCTACTGATTTTGCCAGTAAAAACAAATTAGAAGCCACTTAGCTTTCTGGCTATTGGTTGTAAATTGCGCTCCATATGATAGACTACCGTTCAGACACTTTTACCAAACCAACACCTGGAATGCTTGAAGCAATGTTTAAAGCCCCTGTTGGTGACGACGTTTTTGGAGAAGACCCAACAATAAACAAGTTAGAAGCAATGTCTGCAGACTTGTTTGGTATGGAA
>DASVST010000097.1:0-9829 GCA_036387965.1 Segetibacter sp.
TTTTTTAGCAGAGTACCAATTGGAGCACTACATAGAAAAAGAACGTGCCGAAGAACTGGCAAAAACGTTGTACCAAGAGTTAAAAAGTGACTCTGCAAATCTTAATAACATTGTAAACAACAGAAAAGATAAAGAACAGCATTTACAATATGTCGCAAAATATTTTGCAGATAGTAGTCTTACTGAACTTTCACCAATCTTCTATCCACGTTTTTCATCGGCTTTATTTATTACCAGCAATGTTTTATTTGAACCTAATGATGGAATGCTTCAACAGCTTAAAAATTCAGGCTCTTTAAGATATTTTAGAAATATAAATATCCAAAGAGCTATTGGTGATTTTTCCGTTACAATAAGTAATTTAAAGACAAGGAACGAGAGAGAAGTTCATCTTCTCGCTGTGATAAATCGCGATTTCTTATTAAAGCATTATGATTTTTCCTGGATGGACAAGTTGACAAATTATGGTGAAATAACAACGCAAATTGCACTAAAGCAATATATATCAAGTAATACATCTATACCTGCATTATTGATGAACGTGGACGGTTTAGATAGGTCATCAACTACTAATTATCTTAACTATAATAAGTTAGTTGTGAGCTCCACCCGTAGAAATCAAATGGCTGAATATCAAAAAGCGAGTAACAATCTTTTAAAATTATTGAGACAAGAATATAGGTTTAAGTAGTTAAAATAAGAAGATAAGATTGGCGGCGGCGAAGAAAACAATTGCAAGATTGGAAGGAGAACAAGCGGAGAAAACTGTACCATAACTATGAGCGAAGAACAAAACATAGAAGAACAAAAGAAAGACGAAAGACCACAGACCAGTGACGACCGTAGCCAGCCTTCCGCTTCTTCAGAAGAAAATAAAACTTCATCCGAAGAAGCCACACAACCACAAACTACAAACCCCAAACTACAAACCTCCGACATGGAAGTACATCACCACGGTCACGTACACGAACAAAAGAAATGGAAAGAATATGTTTTCCAGTTCTTCATGTTATTTCTTGCAGTGTTTTGTGGCTTTTTAGCAGAATACCAGTTAGAGCATATGATCGAAAAACAACGGGAAGAAAAATACATACAAGGTCTTGTTCAAAATCTGCAAAGCGATACGGCGCAAATTCGACGTGCGATAACTGCAAATCTGCGAAAACAAGCTGCCTTTGACAGCCTTTTGTTATTGGCAGACGTCAACCTGAGGCTTCCTGAAAATAGCTATAAGTTTTATGATTTCTTCATAAGAGGTACTTTTTCGCCTGTGTTTACACCTAACGATGCTGGTATCACTCAGCTTATAAATGGAGGCAATCTCCGTCTCATCACCAAAAAGAATGTGTTGGATAGTATTCTAAGCTACGATGCTGCCAAAAAACAAATTGTTCTTCATAACGAAAAGTTTAATGAACAGGAGATGAATTGTGGTATGCTGTCTATCCCATTGCACATGCAAGGGTGTTGAGTGACACCTCTTACGTAGATCTTTTAGTCAATAGGAAACTTAAAAACAAACAACCACCGCCATTGACAATAAATGCCGCAAATCTTCAGGTCTTTTTCGGACAATTATCCCGAACAATCCTGTTCACAAAAGTAAATAGAGCTAATATCATACGACAAAACAGCCGTGCAGAAAGACTTTTAAGATTTTTAAAGCAAGAATATCATTTAGAATGAGTGAGGATCAAAATATAAAACAACAGCCTGCAGATCATCCAGAACCAACTGACGCTGAAGCTCCATCTTTACCAGAAGAAAATAAAAGCCATGCAGATGAAGCTACGCATCCTTCCCTCTTAAACCTTCAACCTCATACCTCAGAAATGGAAGTACACCACCACGGCCACGTTCACGAAAAAAAGAAATGGAAAGAATATGTGTTCCAGTTCTTCATGTTATTTCTTGCTGTTTTTTGTGGCTTTTTAGCAGAGTACCAGTTGGAGCAAACGATTGAAAGGCACAGGGAAAAAGATTATATCTCTTTGGTTATTCAGGATTTAAAATCTGACACAGCAGACTTTAAAACGGCCATTCAAAGATGGGATAGAAGTACAAAAGCTATTGATACTTTATTTACTTTATTAAAGGGCAGCGATACTGCAAAAAATACATCCCGTATTTACTATTTAGCGAGAATGGTAATTCATTATCATCATCGTTTAAATTACAACGCCAGAACTTTTGAACAGTTAAAGTATTCCGGAAATTTTCGTCTTATTAAGAATGCAAATATTGCAGACAGCATTACAAGTTATTACCAGAGGATGAAGTATATAGATGAAACAAGAGATCTTCTCAACGATCGTCATACTATGTTAGCTGAAGAATCAAACCTCATTTTTGATAGTTATATATTTCAAACAATGGTTAAAAAATCACCTTTCCAAATAAACCCACCTGAAGGAAATCCACCATTAATGCCACACACCGCAAAAGATCTAAACAAGTACCTTGAGCGATTAACCTTTTACTATGTTTTACAAGTCATTCAATCAACCAGTATTCAGCAAAGACAATTACAACGGACAGAAAGGCTACTTCGATCTATAAAAAAAGAATACAAATTAAATGACTGAAGATAAAAACAAACCGGAAGAAGGAGATTTACCGAGTGAAGATGGTAAACAGTTCACAAGTGATGATCAGCAACCTACAAATGAACCACTAACCACAAACTCCAATTTACAAACCATAGAAATGGAAGTACACCACCACGGTCACGTTCATGAAAAGAAGAAATGGAAGGAATATGTCTTTCAGTTCTTCATGTTATTTCTTGCAGTGTTTTGCGGTTTTTTAGCAGAATATAAATTAGAGCAAACCATCGAACATCATCGTGAGGAACAATATGTAAACAGTTTAATCAACGATATAAAATCAGATACTGCGGCAGCACAAGTTGTAATCAATGACTTCAAAAAAAGATATCCTGGACTTGACAGCATGGTAAATAGTTTTGAAGATGCAATGAATGGTAAATCGGAAGTGTTTTTTAGAAACAGGAATTCAATTGGAGGCTTTGAGGATTTCCACTTATCAGATGGTACTATGCAGCAATTAAAAAGTGCAGGAGGTTTAAGACTTATCAGGAATGGGCCAGCACGTGACAGTATCTTAAAGTACGATTCTTATACAAAAGACATTATCAATCAGCAAACCTTTCTTGCCAATGAGGTATTTCAAAAAGCATGGGATTCACGAACTCAGTGCCTAGATAACCTTAAAATTGCTAAGCTGGTTGCAGAGTTCAAAAAGACGAATAAGATCCCTACACTCGGCTATATTTTTTCCACGAAAGACTATCAGAAATTAAACGAATACTATTCAAGACTGGTGTCTTTGAGAGGCAATTTTCTTAACTGGATCAAAGAATTGGGAAAGCTTCAAGCACAAGGTGAGCGCTTAATAACTACTTTGAAAAAGGAGTATGATATAGAATAGCTAATTCCTTGCGTAGAGATTTATTGGCTGGTAAGGAGTTACATTTAGGTATTGGAAAAGCAGCCAATAAACATAACTCCAGCAACTAAAAATAAATTACTAACCAAAATACCTGATATGAAAATTTCGTCCACAGGGTTGCCAATAAAGCTATTAGCTTTATTAACCTGCTTTGCAGTTGTATTAACCACACACGCACAAAAAGACAGCACCTCTTACACTGTAGATGATTGGCTGAATTTAAAAACAGTTTCTGCCGATGATCTAAGCAACGATGGTAAATGGCTCGTTCTTACCTCAAGCCTCTTCAGTGAGAGATTAGGAAATAATAATTATCGCACGGGAGATCCCACTTATATTTTTCAGCCTGCTGTAGATGTATCGGTTATGAATACGCAAACAGGTGAAATTAGCAGGGTTAGTCAGGGGAAGGTTCGTATGCGCAGTAGCAAGTGGTCTCCGGACGGCAGTCGACTTGCTATGTTTGTTGCAGAAGATGAACTTCTCGTGCCCATGGTCTGGAACAGAACGAATGGAAAGTTGGAGAAGGTAAAACTTCCCGCAAATACTATCGTCGCCACTAACTCGCAGCTCGATTGGATGCCTGACGGTTCAGAAATAGTGTTTTCTGTACGTCCTGATACATGGAGGAAAAAAGCAGCCGACCAATTTCAAAACGAAACTGCCGGACCTATTGTAGTGTATTCAAGCAAAGAACCTTTTTTGTCGTGGGACAGCCTTCGCCGACTATCGTTATACAGATCAGTAGTTGCCTATAATGCGAAAAGTGGTAAGACACGGGAACTTGTACCTGAAACTAAAATTGCAGGGTATGGATTATCAGACGATGGATCGTTCCTGATTCTTGTTAAAGACAGCACATCAAAAACTGATTATGAGATTACAGGCGGAGCGGAAAATCAGGTGCAATTTATTCCACTCAACGGTGGCGATAAGCGAACAATAGTAAAATCAACAAAAGGACTAACGCTGCAATGGTCGAGGGATAACAGGCATTACGCCTATGCGAAAGATGGCGGTATATTTTGGGGTTCTGTTTTTGACAAGGAGCCAAAACAAATTACCGGCAAAAAGGCTGGAGCTGCCGACAAGAGTTCTGCTGATAGTGCAAAACGAGACACAGCAAAGTATTCCATTGCAAGGCTAAGCCCGAAAGGAGATAAGATGGTTGTATCTAACAAAGAAGGGTTGTGGTTTATGCAAAGCGCCACTGGTGAAAAGGAGCTGATTGTGAAAATGCCGGAAGAAGACAAAGAAGCACCCAGGTACCAAGTATATGACTGGAGCCCCACAGGCGATTCTGTTTACTTAAGCTATACAGCGAGAACAAAATGGGATAGGGGGATTAGCCGCTATAATCGCAATTCGAAAAAACTTGAAGAGCTAAGAAGAGACTCGTTGCTTTATAACAACTTTAGAATTTCCAAAGACGGAGCCACGGTTTTATATGGCGCATCCACCGGTAATCGCCCGGCGTCACTTTATATATCAGATGTAAATTTCAAAAACACAAAGTTGGTGTATGATGCAAGTTTGCAGTTAAAGGATAAACAATTAAGTAAGACGCAACTGGTCTCATACCTTGATGCTGATGGTAACAAGATGTATGGTGTATTGTATTATCCCGCCAACTATATTCAGGGAAAGAAATATCCAACTGTCTTCAATGTTTACGAAGATTACTTTGATGACAACTTTGGTGGCACTATAAACATATTAACGAACAATGGCTATGCAGTAATGCAACCATCTGTTACTTTGGAAATCGGCTTTCCCGGTGAAGCGTGGTTGAAGGGTGTAACCGCAGCCGCAAACAAATTGATAGAGATGGGGATCTCCGATCCTGACCGGCTTGGAGTACAGGGTACCAGTTATGGTGGATATGCTACAAATTTGCTAATAACACAAACGAATCGGTTTAAGGCAGCAGTCAATATTTCAGGCAAAGTAAACATGATCAGCTTCTACACCGGGAGCCCAAGATTAGGCGTCAGAAATATAAACGCGGCTGAAAAAACCCAGGACAGAATAGGCGCATCTCTATGGCAACAACCACAGAAGTATATTCAACATTCTGCTATCATGTTTGCAGACCGTATAAAAACACCTCTGTTACTTATCTCAGGCGGGCAAGACCATAATGTACCGGCTGAACAGTCAAGAGAAATGTTTTATGCTTTACGCAGACTTGGTAAAGATGTGCAATGGGTGAACTATACAAATTCAGGTCATGGTATGCCTACTACGACAGTTGAAGAAATGAAAGATTATCATAAGCGTATACTTGATTGGTATAATACCTATCTCAAAGCAGATCCTAAAAAGAAAGCAGAAGATGCTAAATCTTTAACTTCTGTCCAGCAATAACATCTTATTCTAAACTGATGAATACTGCTGAAAAATAACTATCGATTGGTGCATTAACTGGAAAAATATGATCATGCTTAAATACTTTACCTGCCTCATTCTTCTCCCCTTTAACCTGGCTGCACAACCTTCTACAACACACATAGATTCAGTAATGCAATTGCATAAAGATTTCAATGGTGTTGTACTTGTTGCTGACAAAGGCGATGTGAAGTATCATAAAGCATTTGGTTATCGCGATTATGCACAAGGCATACCGCTGCAAAAAGATGATCTTTTTGAAATGGCATCCATATCAAAAACAGTTACTTCGATGATCATTATGATGCTGAAAGAAAAAGGTAAATTGAATTATGATGATCCTATTGAGAAGTACGTTCAGGTACCATATAAGAATATCAAAATTCGTCACTTACTTACTCATACAAGTGGTCTGCCCGATTACATGCAAGTGATGGATAAATACTGGGATAAAAATAAGATAGCAGGCAACAAAGAGATTCTTGGATACCTTAACCGATATAATCCACCCATTTTATTTGAGCCGGGAGCCAAATATGAATACAGCAATACCGGGTATGTATTATTAGCCAGCATAGCAGAAAAAGCAGGTGGAAAGGATTTTATAAAGATGTGCAGGAAATGGATATTCAAACCATTAAAAATGCGCAGCACCGATATTAGAACCGTGCAGGAAACGAAAAGCATTAAGAACTTTGCGGTCGGGCATATTTTTATACCTGGGAGAAAGCAATATGTGCGTGCAGATTCCTTTCCTTCATCAGACTATACTATATGGCTCGGCAACCGCACAGGTCCGGGAAGGGTAAGTTCTACCACTACCGATTTATTGAAATGGGATCAAGCTTTGTATACTAATAAGCTTGTGAAGCAATCAACATTACAGGAAGCTTTTCTGCAAATGAAACTAATAAATGACTCAGTAAGTAATTATGGGTTGGGTTGGATGCTTGAAACAGATTCCACCTTGGGCAAAACAGTATATCATACCGGCTCGAACCCGGGCTATAGAAACAGATTTATTCGATATGTAGACTCCCGAAGAACAATTATCCTTTTTAGTAACAATGCATATGAAAAACTCATAGCTATAGCAAGGTTGATAAATAGCAAGTAACATTTTGAACAAGAAGATACGATTAGCAACGGCGAAGAAAACATTTGCAACATCGAAGGCAAACAAGCTAAATCATACCACTTGTTCCCTATCTTCAACAGGCAAAAAATTTTAACATGCGCACAACCATTGTATCTTTTATTTTTCTTCTCACTGCTTCTTACAGCTTCAGTCAAACAAATCCTTTCGAGAAAAAGTTTCCTTTAATAGATCGCTACATTGATAGCCTGATGAAAGACTGGAATATACCAGGTTTGGCGCTTGGTATTGTTTATAAGGATCAGCTTATTTATGGAAAAGGCTATGGCTATCGCGATGTACAGAATAAACTTCCTGTAACTACAACAACCATCTTCCCTATTGCATCTAACACAAAATTATTTACTGCAACGGCAGCAACAATGCTCGCAAATGAAGGCAAGCTAAGCCTCGATCGACCGGTTAGAACCTATATGCCTTCATTAAGCTTTTATAATGATGAATTGAATGCGAAAGTTACGCTGCGTGATATGCTTTCTCACCGTACCGGCTTGCCTACATATAACGGCATCTGGATAGCGTCAACTTCCACCAGGAAAGAAGCGATAGAAAAAGTCGTGCAGATGAGGCCACAGCTTGGCTTTCGTGAAGGATACATTTACAACAATATGATGTTTGCTGCTTCAGGAGCAGTAATGGAAAATATAACAGGTACAACGTGGGAAGAACTAACCAGGAACAGAATATTGAATCCACTTGCGATGACTGCCACTGGTTTTACCAATGATGACATGATGAAGTCGGGGAATTTTGCATATTCCTATTATGAATTTGACAGCACCAGGAATTTAAGCATTCGTACTTATGGTGCCGCAAGTGATGCACTTGGCCCGGCAGGTACAATTAAGTCTAATGTTGAAGACATGAGCCATTGGATGATAGCACAGCTAAATGGCGGAAAGTATAAAGGACAACAGGCTATACCTGAAGCTGCAATCAAACAAACACTTGTTCCAAACACCATTGCCGATAGAGAAGGTAAGTGGCCTGAACTTTCTAATTCGCTTTACGCACTTGGACGCCACATACAAACTTATAAGGGCTACAAAATAGCAACACATACAGGATCCATTGATGGTTACTATTCTAACCTCACTTTTATTCCTTCTGAAAATTTTTCTGTGTTTATGGTTCATAACAGCGATGCTGCCGGTAGTCTAAGATCTGTTATGGCTTTTCCAATTATTGATAGGTTGTTGAATCTTTCACGAACAGAATGGAGCGAAAGGTACATTAAGGATTATCTGAAAGCAAAAGCAGATAGCAAAAGATCAAGAGATTCAATAAATGCCACACAAGTTAAAAACACAGTTGCCTCACATCCTTTAAAAGATTATACAGGTAAATATAACAACCCGTTATATGGTGATCTAAACATCGAGTTGCAGAATAATCAATTGTTCCTGCTATTTAGAAGGCAGCGGTCAGCTCTAAATCATTTTCATTACGACCAATTTGTAACCGACGAAGAAAAGAAGGGCAATCCCGATTTCAGGCTGAGTTTTTTAACCAACAGTAAAGGAGAAATAGACAGGTTTACTGTAAGACCTTTTGGTGAACCTATAGCTGAATTCGTGAGAACCAATAAATAACCTAAATGCCCCAAAGTTTAAAGCCATTAACCTTTAAAGGCTTCCTAAATTATATTCAAATAAGGTTGGCTTACAAAAAAACAATAGCTTCAACCAATAAAATAATTTTAATAAATGAGACGCTCCATCCTGTTAACTTTTGCGGTTGTAATTAGTACAATAACTTTCTCGTTCGCTCAAAATCTCCCCTCCCCAAAAGAACATTTTGGCTTCAACATCGGAGATAATTACAGGCTTGCAAACTACACACAAACCGAGGCATACTTTAAAAAGCTAGCCGCATCAGACCGTGTAAAGCTTGTTGATATTGGGAAAACTGAAGAGGGCAGAACACAATACATGGTGATCGTTTCTTCTCCCGAAAACTTAAAAAACCTGAACAGGTATAAAGAAATTTCGCAGAAGCTTGCACGTGCCGAAAACCTGACTGATGCACAGGCTCGTGCCTTAGCAAATGAGGGAAAGGCAATTGTATGGATTGATGGAGGACTTCATGCAAACGAAACTGTTGGTGCTCACCAGTTGATTGAGACGATGTGGCAATTTGCGAGTAAAACAGATGCTGAAACGGTAAAAATATTAAACGATGCTATCATCTTATTTGTTCATGCCAACCCTGACGGGCAGGAGCTACAGTCTAACTGGTACATGCGTAACGAGGATACATTAAAACGTTCATTATCGCAGTTGCCGAGACTTTATCAAAAATATATCGGGCACGATAACAACAGGGATTTCTACATGAACAACATGAAGGAAAGCCAAAACATGAGCAAGCAGCAATACATTGAGTGGATGCCACAAATTTTATACAATCATCACCAGGCGGGACCCGCAGGTTCAGTAGTCGCTGGTCCTCCTTATCGCGATCCATTCAACTTTGTTTACGATCCAATACTTATTACAAGCCTTGATGGCGTTGGTGCTGCAATGAACAACCGGTTGAACGTAGAAGGTAAGCCTGGCTTTACTTCACGTACAGGATCGCAATTTTCAACGTGGTGGAATGGTGGCTTGCGCACTACAGCATACTTCCATAACATTATAGGTTTACTTACAGAAATTGTAGGCAATCCAACCCCTTCAACTATTCCATTGGTTCCAGCAAGGCTGATACCTAATACTGCAACACCAAACCCTGTTACACCACAGCGCTGGCTGTTTAAGCAATCTATAGATTATTCAGTGTCGCTTAACTATGCAGTGTTAGATCATGCGGTAA
>DASVST010000098.1:0-1709 GCA_036387965.1 Segetibacter sp.
TTAATGATAGGCAAAGTTATAGAAACGGATACCTTTGCGCCGCCACGGCAAGATTGGATCGATGGATCGGATGCTTACTTGCGTAAATAAGTTGGTGATGATGGATATAAAAACATAAGAATGGATTTAGGAATAAAAAACAGGGTCGCATTAGTTCTGGCATCAAGCAAAGGCTTAGGTAAAGCTGTCGCCATTGAATTAGCAAAGGAAGGAGCAAAAGTTATTATCTGCGGAACTGATTCCGTTGCATTAGCTACAACCGAAGCCGAAATACAATTAATAGCACCCGGCAATGTAGTGTCGTTTATAACTGATATTACAGATGAAAATCAACGTAAGAATTTAGTTGAACAAAGTGTAAAAACATTCGGCAATATTGAAATCCTGGTTACCAATACAGGTGGCCCTGCAGCAGGTGCATTCGATCAATTTAGATTAGATGATTGGAAACACATCTACAATTTACTGTTCCTTAGTGCAGTCGATATCATCCAACAAGTATTACCTGCAATGAAAGAAAAAGGTTTCGGTCGTATTTTAACCATTACATCAGTAGCTGTTAAACAACCTGCCGACAACCTTATTTCATCGAACGCGGTACGAACAAGTTTAGTGGGTTTGGTGAAAAGTTTATCTAATGAAGTTGCAAATCATGGAATAACCGTCAACAACCTTATGCCTGGCTACACGAATACTAACAGGCTTCAACACCTTGTTGAGAACAATCCAAAAGTAAATGAAGTAAAAGAAACAATTCCGATGAAAAGGTTTGGTGAACCTGAAGAATTTGCTGCTGCAGCAGCATTCCTTGTAAGTGAAAGAGCCAGTTATATTACTGGTCAGTCATTAGCAGTTGACGGCGGCTGGATCAAAGGAAGTTAAGGTTAACCAAACCATTTACGTTTGTGGGCTAAATGCATGACTGCGTTTTACTTTAATAGAAATTCTGAAAACCTATTTTGATTTACTGCAAGTCCATTTAGCCTCAAATTAAGGTGCCCATACAAGCATTGCGTATTTAGCATAGTAAAAAATAAAGCCGTCTCTTAAATAGAGGCGGCTTTATTTTTTAGATCTCTGGTTCCCAAAGTCCAGAACATAGACTTTGGATCCATTGCAGTTTACTTATACTTATTCCTTAATCAATCTCTTAACTATTTTCACATCTTCACCACTCACCTGCAAGTGATAAATGCCTTTTGGAAAACTACTATTGATGCGCAACGTGTGTGTTGATGATCCACCTTCAAGGTCTACTCTGGAACGGTAAAGCAGCTGTCCTAACTTGTTCATCAGGGTAATTGTATACTTACCTTTTTTAATGTTTGTCAGTTGTAAGCTGATGGTGTTGTTCACTAACGGGTTCGGGTAGATCGTGATCGCTCCGCTACCCTTTTCTACATTCACTCTTACAACACTGCTGTACTCCACTGCTCCGTTATTATCTATAGATTTTATCCTGTAGTAATTAGAACCACTTTGAGCCCGATCATCAGCTAAGCTATAGTTTACCTGGCTGCTGCTGTTGCCACTTGCCTGTACAGTCCTAATCTTTGCAAACGTCTGTCCATCTGTTGATTTCTCTACTTCGTACCGCTCTACGTTTATCTCTGTTACACTTGTCCACTCTACCTGTATCACTAAGCCTTTCTGGTATGCTTTTATATTTACAAGGTTTGCAGGTAATGTATTTTCCGATACATCAGTAA
>DASVST010000099.1:0-2439 GCA_036387965.1 Segetibacter sp.
CTCAGAAGTTTTCTTTACGCTTGCTTTTGGATCCTGAACAACGAAGTTTCGAGCATTATAAGAGAAAACTGCGTCAATTGCTTCTCTGCCCTTGTTTGTAAATTTATATTCAAAGCCTGCTACGGGCAAGCTTGAATTATCTTCATCTGTAGGTATAAAAGGGCTCCAACCGGTCAGTTGAATTTTTACCGGCACATCATTATCTGCAAGGTTAATTATACCAAAAGGAAATTTTGAAATGAACTCAACTTGCCCAAACCTTGGTAACCCGTAAATAGCGCCACCAGAACCATTCGCATTATTAGGTTGACCGAAAAGCTTCCATTCCGGCACCGGACCTTCTATAACCCTTGCAATAGTTTTTTCGCCCTTTATTGCAATTGCACCAAACATTGTTGGCTCATGAAAAACGTTCGGTTTGTTGTGAACCGACATGTGAGAAATTGCGCCGGTTCCTTCGAGACAAAACATACCTGCACCAATACCACCAATAGGAAAAGCTAACCGTCTCAGGTATTCGCCTGTATATGGCGCGTTGTATTTTCTTGATCCGCTCGTTTTGTTTTTATTCTTTGCAGATGTTGTTTTCGTGGGTTCTTTAATTTCTTCAGTTGAATCAGTGTCAGGGTTCGCGAATATCGATGTTGGTATTACCGTAGCACCTAGTCCTCCAATACCTAAATTTTTTAAGAATGATCGGCGATCAGTATTCTTTTTCATCTTTGATTTTTAACTACTAATGATTTTTGAAGAACCTTGAAAGTCTATTTATCAGGCAGTCTTCATTTTGATATTCATTACATTATTTTTCTTCCTGCTTTCCTCAGCCATAAAGCCCATAACATGGCTTTCAATCGATTCATCAATTGTCGAGGTCAACATCTTAGGATCCTGGTGTGCTACAGCCTGAACAAAATCACGTGCAAGCAACCAGTCGCCGCCACCATGTCCGCTATTCTTATATCCTTCAACATCTTCTGCTTTGGGTACAAGCTTTGTTTCTTTACCTGTTCTGAAATCAGTAATAACAAGTTCGGTCATGTCACCAACCATATCACCCATTGCACCCATAATACGGGTTCGTCTGCCATGATAGGAGGTAAAGGCTTCCATCGAAAAACTTGCAGTCACATTATCAGCGAAACGTATGCTTGTTATATAATGATCCGGCTGATCATTTTCCATTCGATAAACGCAGCGGCCATAATTGGTTGTTTTAAGCTTTTCCATTATAGCTTCAGGGTGTTTGGATTTATCCTCAGGCAAATCAAAAACTGCCAGGCGTTTTCTTTTCTCGTAATAGTCTTTTATAGCTGAATAAGGACACTCCCTTTCGACCTTACAACCGTCGGTACAACGTGCTGTGCTGCCCGGTGGTGCATTCTCAATCCTGAACCATTTAAGATCGCCCATAGCAGCAATTTGCTTACTCGGCTTATCGATAACCCATTTTATTATATCGAGATCGTGACACGATTTAGCGAGAATAATCGGTGTTGTTTCTTTTGAATTATGCCAGTTGCCACGCACATACGAATGTGCCATGTGAGTATGTTCTATCGGTTCAAAATGCTGCACGCTCATTATTTCGCCTACTGCACCTTTAGCGATAAGTTCCTTCATTTTTACAAAGTATGGAGCGTAACGAAGCACGTGACAGACTGCTACAATGCGACCTGTCTTCTTTGACTTTTCCAATATATCCCTGCATTCTTTTTCAGATGGTGCAATGGGCTTTTCAAGTAAAACATCATAACCCATATCAAGTGCCTTCATACATGGTCCATAGTGCAGCCGGTCTGGCGTAGAAATGATTATTGCATCAGCAAACTTTGGACGTTTAAAAACATCTTCCCATGTATTGAAACGATTTTCTTCAGAAATTTTATGTGTTTTTGCAGACTTGTCATTCCTGAATTTTATTGGTTCAGCTACACCAACAATTTTCATTTCTGATGGAAATGCAGCAGCAAAATTTCCATATACCGTACCGCGGTTTCCGGCACCTAGTGTTATGGCTGTAATTGTTTTGCCTGCTGGCTTATGCATCGGGTTCGGTGGTATTTCATATTCATAACTATCATCTGCCAAACGTGCTAAAACTTTGGTTGATATGATGGTTCCGCCTATGCTTAATCCGAATGATTTTAAAAGTTCTCTTCTGTTCATATTTCAGTTATATAGTGAGTTATATCTGTTGTGTGATGTCTGTTGATAATGTAAGTCTGCTTTTTTAGTTATTTACTCAATTTTAATATTACCCATACCGGTAAATGATCCGATGCATATTTTTCATCGATCACTTTATGTTCGATCACTGAAAAACTATTAGCAGGTTTAAATGCGACATAATCTATAGTGCTTTTTGGGTTGATAACAGGTATAGTATAACCGCAATCAACTTCACAACTTCTTTTAAAATTCCTGTCAAGCATGTTT
>DASVST010000100.1:0-1676 GCA_036387965.1 Segetibacter sp.
ATAAATGCTCTAAAAGATGCGAATTCCTTAACAGAAAAAAATATGTATTCAATTTTCAAAAGGATGTATATGATAACATATCCGCATTGGATTTTGGATTATAAAGATAACAAAGCGTTACCCGAAGCAGCCGGACTTCTAATTGGTTTGTGGCCTGGGAAAAATGCCAATTTTAAAAAATTATCTTACTTTAATAAATTTAGAATAACATCTATTTACTTTTTGTCCAGCTCCGCTGCTTTTTTGATGCCAGTCACTATATTCAAAAGATATAAACTAAAACTCTATTCATATTTCAAAAAATAATTTTTTTAATGAATTATAGGGAAAGGATTTACACCTCTTATGTATCTAGTGGTCAGGCAAGAAATGTTGATGGGTTATCAAAAACAACAATTTTTCAAAATAAACCTTACGTCGAAAAGTTAATAAACTCCTTCTTTTATAAAAGGACAGATTCTATCATCTACGATTTAGGTTGTGGCTATGGGAAGTATCTTTTTTTTCTAAAACAAAAATCATTTTTAAATATAAAGGGTGTAGACGTATCGAAAGAACAGGTAGATATAGCTCATAAATTAGGATTGCACGAAGTGGAATGTGGTGAAATAGATGATTTTCTAAAGAGGCAAACGACAGAAGCTGACTTTATTCTTTTAATGGATATATTGGAACATCTTACAAAAGATGAATTATTCAACATGCTTGATTTAGTTTATCATAAAGTAAAGAACGGTGGTAAGATAATAATCCATATTCCTAATGGCGAAGGAATTTTCGGCTCTCGAATAGCATATGGGGATTTATCTCACGAAGTTTGCTTCACTCCAAGCTCCATAAATCAACTGTTAAAGATTATAGGCTTCAAAAAAATAAATGTTTATGAAGATAAACCTATCATTCATGGTCCACTATCTTTTTTGCGAAGAGTGATATGGATGGTGGGAACTTTACCGACAAGAATTCTCATGGCAGCTGAAACGGGAAGTACATCCGCTATTTTATCTCAGAACATGACTGTTGTTGCAGAAAAGTAACATCCTATTATGAGAGTATTGATAGTTGGCAGGGAAAATGATCCTTCTTTAGAAAAAGTTTATGCTGAGCATTTGAGTTCTACATTGGGAGTTGAGAACGTTAAAATCTTCCCAGCACAGGACAAGTTTCTAGACTATTACCATGCTTCTTTTAAGAATAAGATTATTTTCAGATTAGGTTTTGAGAAAATCTATAGGCAAATCAATCAAGGACTACTTCTCGAGGTTGAGAACTACCGTCCTGATATAATATGGTTTTTTAAGGGCATGGAAATTTTTCCGGAAACTTTAAAAACATTAAAAACTAGTTATAATATTCCTTTGTTCAATTTCAATCCTGATAATCCTTTTTTGTTTTCAGGGTTAGGAAGTGGAAATAAGAATGTTACAAAGTCTATTTCCTTATTTGATCATCATTTTACGTATGAAAGGACTGTGAAAGCAAAGTTAGAAATGATGAGCCTTTCAACTTCTTTGCTTCCGTTTGGGTTTAATATCACAAATGAAGTATATAATAAAGCAATAGAAGCAGAGGAAGTAAATAAGGTTTGCTTCGTGGGAAACCCAGATAAGTATAGAGCAGGTTTTCTTAAAGCACTGGTGCGAAGCGGAATTAAAGTAGACGTATATGGTAGTACT
>DASVST010000101.1:0-8512 GCA_036387965.1 Segetibacter sp.
GGGTAATTTTCTTTGCTGCTCTTTGGTTCATTTCTTATACCATCTGCTTTTTGACAATAAAAAAGGCATCGCCTGATGCGACAACGGGTGTAATCATTTCGTTTATTCCTGTGTTAACATTTGCCCTTTTTATTTATAGCATTATTAAAGGTGTAAGTTCAATGGACGAAGTGCAAATCAGAGTTCAAATGGAAGCTGTTGTTATCGCCTTTTCACTTGGACTCTTGTCGTTGATGACACTAGGTCTTCTTGATCTTGTTATTACTCTTAAAAAGGAAGATTGGGGATACAGGCATCTTGTTCCGTATTTTGCCATTTTTTATTTCATAGGGTTAATCGTTTCAAAACGTAAATACGATTAGCTATGAAAAATTTGATTAAGGTAGAAAGAGCGAAAAAAAATTTAACACAGGCTGACCTTGCTGATAAAATTGGTGTTTCCAGACAAGCCATCAATTCAATTGAATCGGGCAAATTTGTCCCTTCAACTGTCTTGGCACTTAAAATGGCAAAAGTATTTGAAACAACAGTAGAAGTTATTTTCCAGCTAGAGAAAACTGATTGAAGACTCAAAACCTGCCACTGAAACTGCGGTTTTATATTGAGCGGAGATGACACTTAATCCGCTACAAGAGCTGCGGCTCCAAAAACACCAGCACTATCACCAAGCGAAGGTTTTATAACCGGCACATCTAAGCGGTCATTGAAAATGAATTTTTCTAAAGCTCTCTTCCCTTCAATATAGATCGAGTCAATATTACCAACACCGCCGCCAACCACAATAACATCCGGATCTAATAAATTCGTAACCACTGAAACAGCTTTGCCAAAGAAGTAATGGAGACGCTCAATCGTTTTATTTGCAGCTTCATCGCCGCCGCTATTATGACGTTCTATAATTTCTTTTAAGGAAAGATCATTACCAGATATGCTTTCATAAAACTTTTGTAACGCCGGTCCGCTAATAAGTGTTTCAACACAACCGAACTGACCGCAATAGCACGGTCCGCCAGAGTCATCTAAATGGTTATGACCCCATTCACCTGCAATACCATGTTTACCTGTTAAGATCTTTCCGTTGATAGCGATTCCACCGCCAACTCCTGTTCCCATTATTATTCCAAATACCACCTTTGCTTCGGGGTAGCTTTCTTTAACAACACCCCAGTGAGTTTCTGCCAAAGCAAAACAATTCGCATCGTTTGCAAGAACAACAGGAACCCCAAGCATTTCTTCGAGGTCTTTTTGTAGCGGCTTTCCATTTAGAGAAGTGCTGTTGCAGTTTTTCATTACCTGCAGAAAAGGATCTAAAACACCAGGTGTACCGAAGCCGATCTTTTGTGGAGCCAGACCAGATTCGTCCTTCATCTTCCGTACAAGCGAATTGATTTGAGAAAGAACATGCTTATACCCGTTTTTCTCTCCGGTCTCTATTCTTGTTCGTAAAATAGGCGCAGGATCATTTAGAGAAGGAAGAATGATTCCTTCTATTTTGGTTCCACCAAGATCAACCGCCCATAGTGGTTCACCCATTGATATTCTTTTGTAGAAGTTCTGCTGCCTTCTCTAAATCTTCAGGAGTATCTATTTCTACTCCCATGTATTGCGTAACCACCATTTTAATTGGAACACCATATTCGAGATATCGAAGACATTCAATTTTTTCTGCTGATTCAAGAGGTGTCATTGGCCATGATGAAAAATCAAGCAGTGCCTGTTTACGAAATGCATACACGCCAATGTGTTCGTAATAGTTAATAAGCACATCATGATTACGTGGATAAGGAATAACTGAACGGCTGAATAATAAAGCGTTCATCTTTTTATCTACAACAACTTTTACATAGTTTGGATCCTGTATAAGATCCAACGTTTTTAATGCCTGCATCAGCGAGGCAACCTGCACATTTTTCCCCTCCTCTCCTTCAAAAACTTCAAGTAGTTTTTCAAGCGGTGCTTTTTGAACGAAGGGTTCATCACCTTGAACATTCACAACAATATCAACATTCATGTCAGCAACAGCTTCTGCAATTCTATCACTTCCGCTTTCATGTTCCTTTTGGCTCATTACTGCTTTGCCGCCGTTTCGTGTTATTTCATTGTATATAATATCACTGTCAGTAGCAACAATAACTTCGTCAAATAAACCTGTTGCTACAGTGTTATCATATGTATGTCTTATAACAGGCATTTCTCCTAGCGGCTGCATCAATTTTGCATGGAATCGTGTGGCTGCAAAACGTGCCGGGATGATGGCAACTATTTTCATCAGGAAAGTTTTTGCAAAGATGAAATAAGAATTTAATAATCTGTCTTAATATCCTTATTGAATGGAATTTTAAATTGGTATTTCAAGTCTGTAGCAGTTTTATCATCAAGTACATCTAATCCATACTTAAGTTCTTCTACCGGCGTGTAGTTGAAGGTTCCAAAAATGCGATCCCAAACAGAAAAAATGTTACCATAGTTTGTGTCCGTTTGAGGGCGAACAAAATGATGATGCACCTTATGCATGTTTGGAGAAACAATGATCCATGAAATGGCCCGATCGAGCCAAAGAGGTAATCTAAAGTTTGCATGATTAAATTGTGATAACAAGACAGATGTGCTTTGATATATCATTACCAGCCATATTGGTGCGCCGGTGATAATTACTGCCAGTAAAGTAAATGAAGCCCTGAATACACTTTCTCCCGGGTGATGACGATTAGCAGAAGTAACATCAATATAAGTATCTGCATGATGCACCATATGAAACCTCCACATGAATTTGACTTTGTGCTGAATCCAATGAATTGCATAGGCACCTATCAAATCAAATAGTAATAATCCAGCGATCAACATTCCCCATAAGGGCAAGTCGAAGACGTGTAACAACCCAAACTTGTTTGCAACCGACCAATCGCTTGCCCTCAATATCAATATTGCAAATAATAAGTTTACAATAATTGTCGTGCCTGTAAAAAGCAGGTTTGTGCCGGCATGTTTTAGTTTGTGGTATTGAAATTTAAAAAGAGGAATAGCACCTTCTAATATCCAAAAAAATAAAAGCCCCGCCACGATGATGATAGAGCGGTGTGCACTTGGAATGTTCTCGAAATAATGAGCAAGGCCTTCTAACATTCAATGAATGATTATTCCTAAAAATAAAAAATCCCTCTAAGAAGAGGGATTAAAGTTTATAGTTTTGAAATTTAGCTGTTTAACATCAAAGGCATCACCAGCATCAACAAGTCTTCGTTTTCTTCTACTTCTGTTGGTTTTATTATACCAGCTTTCGTCGGTGTAGCAAGTTCAACTTTTACTTCATCCGTTTCAGCAGCATTCAGCATTTCGATTAAAAATCTTGCGTTGAAAGCGATCTGTAAATCTTCGCCGTCGTATTGACAATTCATTCTCTCATTTCCTTCAAAACTAAAGTCAACATCCTGTGCAGCCATTTGTAATTCGCTTCCGCTTATCGTCAAAGCAACTTGGTTAGTACTCTTGTTACTAAATACACTTACCCTGCGTAAGCCACTTTGAAAATCGCCTTTGTTTACGATAAGCTTATACGGATTGTCTGTTGGGATTACCACTTTATAATCGGGGAAACGTGCATCGATTAACCTACAAATTAATTGGGTTGTGTTGTGAGAAACAAACAAGTGATTGCTGTTATAGGAAACAGTCAGTTCATCTTCATTATCAGGCAATGCATTTTTTAGTAAGTTCAATGGCTTTTTGGGAACGATAAAGCTGTCGGTTTTAGGACAAGTTACATCTGTACGTTTATACCTTACCAAACGATGAGCATCTGTAGCAACAAACTGGATAGAATCTTTTGTCAGCTCAAAATAAACACCCGTCATTGCTGGTCTTAAATCATCACTGCTTACGGCAAAAAGAGTTTTATTAATTGCGGTAACCAAAGCACTGCTCTGCATTTTAAAAGCAGTTGTATCATCTGCCGAAGGTTCTTTAGGAAAGTTGTCTGGGTTTTCCCCCATTACTTTATACTTGCCATTATCGCTTGTAAGCTCAACCGCAAAATTCTTATCAATATTAAAAGTCAGTGGCTGGTCAGCGATATTCTTCAACGAGTCCATTAAAATCTTCGCAGGAATACAAACCCGTCCATTGTCCTTACTTTCCACATCCATCTGCACACGCATTACCGTTTCCAAATCAGTGGCAACAATGCTCAACTTCTTGTTTTCAATCTCGAAAAGAAAATCTTCAAGAATCGGTAAAACCGTATTGGCATTTATAACGCCACTAATCTGTTGAAGGTGTTTAAGCAGCGACGAAGAGGATACAATAAACTTCATGGTTTGTCTTTTGTTCTTAAAGAAACAAACCTACAGTAAAATGTTAATTACACAAAGACAAGGTTTATATGTGAACAACAAAACCTAAAAAAGCTGGTTGGTTCTTTGAAAAGGGTTTTTGATCCAGTCATTTTATCTCTGTTCAACTTCATAGGCGTCGCACTCTTCATCATTTACACTTTACTAAGCATCGAAATAAAATGCTCTTATTTCCTTGTACTCTACATGAGCTTGCTTATAGTAACAAATTTGCACCTCAACCTTGGGGAATAGCTATTTTACTGTAATTTCACGTCCTTTAAATAATGAATTTTAGGGCTTGTTTTGTTGTCTGATATTATCAACAAGCTCTACAAAAAAATAAAGTATGGCAGAAGCGATTTTAATGCCCCGGCTAAGTGATACGATGACAGAAGGAGTGATTGCTGCATGGCACAAAAAAGTGGGAGAAACTGTAAAGAAGGGTGATTTATTAGCTGAGATTGAAACCGACAAAGCTACCATGGAACTTGAGAGCTACCAGGACGGAGTTCTGCTTCACAGGGGCGCTGAAGATGGAAATAAACTACAGGTAAATGATTTGCTTGCTATACTCGGAAAAGCCGATGAAGATGTAGCGGCACTGGTGGCGGAACATTCAGGCGGAAATTCTGCACCTGCACAAACAAAAGATACTCCAGCCGAACAACCAGCAAAAGCAGAAGAAAAGCCGGCGCAAAAACAAGACGCACCTGCGCCTCAAGCATCTTCCGATATAGACATTTCTAAGATGGAAGAAGTTGTGTTAATGCCTCGACTCAGTGATACAATGACCGAAGGCGTGATAGCAGCATGGAACAAAAACGTTGGCGATGCAGTTAAAAAAGGAGAAGTGCTTGCAGAGATCGAAACTGATAAAGCAACAATGGATCTTGAAAGTTATAAAGATGGAACACTTTTATACCAAGGTGCCAAACAGGGAGAAAAGATAGCAGTAAATGAGCTGCTTTGTATAATCGGTAAAGAGGGGATGGATATAAACGCAATTGTTGCTGCTGCAAAAGGCGGTGGTGCAACCAGCCCGAAAGCACAGGAGGACACACAAGCTGCTGAACCAACTGGACAACAACCTGCTGCCGAACAGAACCCGACAACTAAAGAACAACCTTCGCAACCTCAACAGCAAGAAGTTGTGAATGAAGGACGAATAATTGCTTCCCCTCTTGCAAAAAAATTAGCTGCTGAAAAAGGCATAGATCTGAAGTATGTAAAAGGAAGCGGTGATAATGGAAGAATTGTAAAAGAAGATGTAGATAATTATAAGGCGCCTGCTGCCTCTCAACAACAGGCTGCCCAACCTGCTCCGACAACTGAACTAAGCAGTCAAACGGCCAACCAGTCAACTCATCACCAGGTTAGTTTCGACGAAGTGGCTGTTTCGCAAATGCGTAAAACCATTGCACGTCGCTTGGCAGAAAGTAAATTTTCTGCACCGCATTTCTATCTTACGACGAGCATTGATATGGATAGTGCAGTTGCAAGCCGTGCAAAGCTCAACGAAGTGTCTAAAGTAAAGATCAGCTTTAATGATCTTGTACTCAAAGCGGTTGCGGTTTCGCTTAAGCAACATCCTAAAGTAAATAGCAGCTGGCTTGGCGATAAGATCCGTTACAATCATCATGTTAATGTTGGCGTAGCCGTTGCTGTAGAAGAAGGACTTCTTGTTCCGGTTATTCGCTTTGCAGATACAAAGAGCCTAAGCCAGATCGCTGCTGAAGTAAAAGACTACGCACAAAAAGCAAAAGATAAAAAACTGCAACCTTCTGATTGGGAAGGCAGCACATTTACAATAAGTAATTTAGGCATGTTTGGTATTGATGAATTTACTGCAATCATTAATCCACCTGATGCGTGCATTTTGGCAATCGGTGGAATTGCTCAGGTGCCTGTTGTAAAGAACGGACAAGTTGTACCTGCCAATATTATGAAGGTTACGTTAAGCTGCGATCACCGTGTCGTTGATGGCGCTACAGGTGCAGCCTTTCTGCAGACATTGAAAGGCTTACTTGAAGAGCCGCTTAGGATGTTAGTTTAAAAGTTACTTTAAAATTGAGGTAAATGAAAACGTGGAAAATTAAAAGAAGTTATAGATCAATCAACCTCATACTTTGCGTGGGCTTGCTTACAATGGTGTTACCTAATTGTCGCAAAGAGGATAAAGGTGCAGACTGCCCCAATACTCCTTCATACCAGGCATTAACCGTATCAGCAAAGGAATGGTTCCCATACACAGGCAACAGAAATCTTGTTTATGAAAACTCTGCTTTGGTTAGAGACACTTTAGTTTTATCAAATTTCTTTTTGGGCGATGATGAAGTTTGGAATGGTGACGAGTGCCCAAAAACAAGAGGAGAATTTCTGAGAGGTAACATTATTGATAGAAAATCGGGTGACACTATAAAAGTGCAGATAGGCAATGGAGAGCAGGTTATTATTCAAAAGAAAACCGGTTTTATATTATACTTCGACACGCAAAAGCGATTGGTAGAGGCAAGCACAACAAGAAGATTTGAATCATCCATAACGCTGAACAATAAAACCTACACCTCAGTACTTGTTTTCGAATGCTCTTCTGCAGATCAATGCACTTCAACAGGTATAACAAAGTTCTATTTCTCGAAGACAAAGGGATTGGTAGCATACGAACGCAATGGTGTGCTTTGGACATTGAGGTAATAAAAAGGTAGGAAACTCTTAACATCTGAAATAATAGTTAAGTGTCATCTTTAGATGATGTTTAAATTCTCTCTTCTGGTAGCTCTTTGTTCGTTGTGGTTCGGTTCATCCGGTCAAAATCTCGTAGCGAATGGAAGTTTTGAGGATAGAAATATATGCACTGAATACCACGCTTTATGTGCCCCCGAAGCATGGTTTTTTATACCTGAAAGCTTTAAAGCCGCCCCAAAGGTAAATAGCAGTAAGGCGGAAGTTTTGATAAGCGGCAAAGGAAATATAGCTTCGAATTACATTTACACAAAGCTTTTATGCAGGCTTGCGAAAGGTGAAAAATATGACTTCTCAGTTTGGATAACAACTGAACCAAACTTTGAACCCTTAGATGTATGGATGGGAGAATTTGAACCTGAAGGAGACATGAAAGCTATAATGCTTGGTGAGCCAAATTTCAAATTGACAGATCAGAACGTGGACTCTACCCGGGATAAATGGAAAAGATATAGCTATAGGTTTACTGCTACAGGGGATGAAAGATTTTTAATGATAGGCAACCTTGTTAAGTACGAGCCGCCACGAAAATCAAATGCACGTTCTAAGGAAAAAAACAGTTTTGTATTATATTTTATTGATGATATAGCGTTGCATAATGCAGATATGCCAGAGAGAACCTGCCCCGAATACAACGCCGTTCTAGACCAGGTTTACCGGCAAGATTTACGACACCCCGCCCGTTTAATAGAAGACGTTGCTATGAATAACTCTTTACTTTATCCACCGAAAAAAGAGATAACCTGGTTAATTGTTGATACCCCACCTTCTATGAAACAACCCGTGGTTGATACACTCATAATTCCCGATATCCTCTTTACATCTAACAGCAGTGAAATAAACAAGAAGTTTTCTAAACGACTAGATAGTCTTCTGAATAAGATGACGAACAAAAGCTATAAAGAAATTGAAGTTGTGGGTCATACAGATAATGAAGGAACCGACGAATATAACCAGCAGCTTTCTGTAAACAGGGCTACTGCAATTAAGCAATATATTCTTACTAAGAAGCTTTCAATTTTGCAAGACATTCATACGCGTGGCGCAGGTGAATATCAGCCTCGTGCTTCTAACAAAACTCCGGTAGGAAGACAACAAAACCGTAGAGTTGAAATAATTTTAAAGCAATAAAAAAGCTGCCCTGTCGAGGCAGCTCTTTTAAACAGTTTATCAGGTTTATAACTTAATCGCAAGAGAGATACTTACAACTCTGTGTTTTCCCTCGTCGTTTGCATTGTTATTGGTGTTTGAATTGATCTTAGCTAATCCATATCCATAATTAGCACCAATAGTAAATTTATTAAATTCTAGACCGGCCAATGCATTTAGACCATAATCAAACCTCTTTAATTTTCCGTAACCTGCATTTTCTTCTGCCGAGGTTGTAGGATCATCGTCGCTGAAAATGATGTCACTTTCGCTGTGAAAGCGTGCTCCTA
>DASVST010000102.1:0-1816 GCA_036387965.1 Segetibacter sp.
ATCTCAGTATTAAATTTGAATTAAGGATACCGTATACTCCTGAAGTCCTTGATGACAATCCACATTAGTAGGTGACCGCTACAGACAAGGATTTCAGCGGACAAAAAGGCCAACTCTTCACAAATGTAAAATTGTCCGGTATTCTGGAGAGCACCGGACAAAAGTCGAACCAGTTATTAGATGCTTTAATTATATTAAGTAGATTAATGAGTTGAAAACCGCAGGTTATTTCCCTACTGGATTTTGTCTAAGTGGTTCGACTTTCGTCCGGTGCTATCATCGACACTGCCAAGCTGCTTAATATGTCATTTGAGATATTATTCTAACTAGCTTGGCTAAAGCCAATCCTAGCCTTTTGTAAGCATAGGTACTGCATTATATTCTGTTAGAGCTAAATCAATTTGTTCAGCCGTAAAAACACCTACAAAGGTTATTGCGTCCCTATCTACATAAAATTCAGCGCAGGCTGTTGTATGCTTGAAGGCATACATCGTTTGAAGCGATGGAAACAACAATGTTGTTTGCAGCTTTGAATTGATTGTCGGGGGCATATTCTATTGTACCAATAACCAAGCCCTAAACTTTAACTGAAGTTTTCACATTACTCTTCCACTAGTAGGTGGATAACATCGCTTCCAATATTCGACTATAATGGAGATGGTTCTTTCTAGTTCTGCAATTGAATTCTCTTTCAACAAAGACCTCCTTGGTCAACATGCTATAGGCCAACTATTACTGCATCTTTGGATGTAGAAGTCGTGGGTAAGGAATACAATTGACCTGCAAGGCAGCAGTAGTGTAAATCTTACTTTTTAATTCGAGTCCGTTTAGATGGGCATGTTGATATTAGACACGATAAGGAATAGAGCAGCGTCAGATTGGTTCAGGTTCAGGTATTCCAATGCTTTTTTAGATTGAAGAAAGAAAATGATCTCATTGCTGGAATTCAGTTTTTAAAAATATGAGTCAACACTTTTTTATCGTCCAGATCATCTTCAAGAATAATAATGGGGTCGTCCTTGTTCATAATGAGGTTTCTGGTTGCAGCAGCGATTTCTTTACAGCTACCTCACTGACGGAAAATAAGGGTAATTGCTGGTGGTTTAGCAACCGGTTGGTTCTTTGATGTCTTCTTTTGTTATTGTATAAGTAATGGGTTAGGCGAAGTTCGATATAGGGATATGACCTTGCATGATGATCAACTATTTTAACGATAATTGATAAGAGGGGCAACATTCAATAACTTCTGGTTTAATGAAAAAGGCTGCATTTTTGTGCAGCCTTTTTCATTAAACATTATCAACCATGAGTATTCAGTACCAGACTTCAATATGCGGTTAATGGCGGCATCTCCTTCATCCTTGTAAGACCAAAAAAGAACGTATTCGTCTTTTCAAACCAACAAGCAACTATTTCTCATCGGCTATGACCGTTCACTTGAATTTAGCGTCAATAAATTCAACTAATTTATCCCCACTCATCTTGTTCGAAGTACTATGTTTTGCAATTGTATTTTTGTATTGAGGTGTCTCTGCCATGTAGCGGATAAACTGTTCCTGTACCTGGCCGGTGCCCGTGACGTGCAGTTCATCTATGTTTTGCATATGGGCAGAGATTTCTTTGAAAAAAACCTGCTGCAGCTTTCTTTCGTTATTGTTTGATGCGTTTTCATTAGAGTTTCCCGTGTCACCTGCATTTTTTTCACTGGCTATGACAACAAAGTTGCCGGTTTCTAAATTTTCCCTGCCAACGATGATTGCCTGGTGCGAATCCATCCAAATACCGAACTGCTTTTTATTTCTTTCTGACATAATTT
>DASVST010000103.1:0-2871 GCA_036387965.1 Segetibacter sp.
TTATCCACATTGAACTGGAACTCTCCTATCTTAGGAACTTTCAATAAACCGTTTGCTGAATATCCTACTAGCTCCCTTTCATAAATAGTTTGTTTATTGTACTTAACTCCAGCACCAATTCTTAACCATTTATTTATAGAGTATTGCATGGTCTGTTCAAGAGTATACAAACTGTATTCAGTATTATCTGTTAGAGTGATATTAGATTGAACGGAAAATTTATTTAATGTGAGAAGTTGAGAGAGGAAGAGATTCTTAGTGTTGAAATAAACGAAATTTGAATCAGCTGCTCTGTTATAGAATTGCGTATATACTATTGATGAATTAAATTGAATGTCCTTTATTTTATAAAAGTGATTTCCACTTGCAGTCAAAGTATAAAAAAGGTTTTCAATAAAGTGAGCTTCATTTAACTTAGTTAACTGAGAGCTTGGGTAATAACCAACTGAGATAACAGGAAACTTTCTTAAGCGCAGACTTGCCTGGATACTTTTAAATACAGTAGTGCTGCTGTATCCCCGATCAATAAAGGGATTGGTAAAGTCATTAGCTCTGATTGAACCTGTTATAAACAGGTGCTTTTTAATTAACTGCTGCTCGACCTTAGCAGACCAGGAACTTTGAGCTGAGCCTGAAGTAAATAAACTAAACGACTGGAAATTACTTCCAAAGTGTTTGTAATAGCCGTTAACCCTAGTTTTTGTTGAAGGAATATAAGTTCCAATCTTTATAGAATAAGCTTCATTAGACCTGTCATCCATCTTCCATATAGAACTAAATATTTTTTGCCGATTAGGATTTTGTAAGCTATAATACGGAATAGATGATTTGGCTAATTCAGCAACAATAAAGCTTGATCTATTTATCTGTAATTGTCCTTCCACAGTAAAACCAAAAAGCTGGTAGTTTGGAATTTGCTGTCCTCGTATTGTGGTAGAAGAATTGTACAATTGTCGTCTGCCGTTATAGTAGGTGAGTATGATATTGTTCCCACCCTTAAGCCCTTTACCAGCCCTAAAAAGATTCAAATATTGAGTAGGGGCATTCCTATTTGCAACAATAAAATCTCTGAAACGATAATCCACTATACCTGCCGCAAAGGCATAGTAATTGTTAGTTTTATACTCCACCTGAATCCCTGTTATGCTAATGTTTTTTGCAGATAGCTCAGAATAGTTAACTAAACTCCTTCCGATTTTAAATGAACGCAAACCCAATAAAAACTTGTACCCCTTTGGCAAAGCAGAGTCAGATAGCCCGAAGCTCGTAAGATGAGATTGAAGAGTTTTAAAGCTTGTTAACCGATCGATTTCCGACTTTAAAAAGGATGTATTTGTTTTTAGATTTTCCTTACCTGCCGAATATAATTTCTGAAGCTTAGATACTTCTTGTTTCAGGGAATCTATATACAATCTTTTTTTCTCATACTCATTTGCAAACTTTGTTTGAGTACTTAAAAGAGTGTCTCCTAAATGCATCAAATTTGCTATAAACGTGTCTTTCTGGGCTACGGAAATTCCAGGTAAAATTTCTTTCGTCCGCAAAAGAAATTTTTCCCTTTCTTCTATAAGCCTCTGAATATTAGCGGGGTTTTTGATCCAACTCTGCAACTGCAATAAGTCTTCTACCTTAACATCAAGCAATTTCTTTAATGCCATCAAAGAGTCTAATGTTAAGACGGGGGCAAGCTGTGCTTTTAATTGTTCTTTTATTTTATGAGTGAACTCATCGGGATTGAATTCGAGGTTTAAATCAGTAAGATTTCTAAACAGATTGGAATTGCTGAATCTTGTGGTGAAATAAATTCGTAAAGGGTACTTATCTTTTATAGTTGCATCTAAGTAAGTCTGAATAGTATGCTGATAAACATCTTTCTCAGCATAAGGTGTATCAATAAAAGACCTGTAGTTTAAATCATAAAGTATGTTTCCGTGGAGTTTTATTAAAGGCGCTTTAGCAATGAGTTGAGGTGGCTCAAAAGAAAATTTAGATGTACTTGCAGCTTTAATTGAGGCAGCTGAAGTTCTCGGAAATATGCTTATAAGGGTATCTCCCTTATGTACACATTGCACTATAAAAGATAAAAGCCATGCTTTTTTATTTATATCAAAGTCTATGCTATTTATAATAAAAACAGAATCATCAGAAACTCTGGCGATAGAAATACTATCCTTGAACACTCCACTGGTTTGAGCATTTAAAGGTGCTGCGGACTTCGCAACTAAATAAAATAGTATGAGGTATCTATACCACATTATGGAAAAAGTTTTAACACGAAAAACTTGGAAAGGATATTCAATGGCTTGCTTCAAATTCCTTATACTGAAGAAAAAACAAATAGTACACTAGTTAAAAACTTGAAGATTACTTTTAGAAACTTACGAGCTATGGACCAGTTAAAGACATGAAGGGTTGGTTTAGGTTAAGGGTTGTTGTTTAGAGGGTAAATATTTGAGGGTAAATCAAAAGCAATTTTAGCGACTGTCACCACGTAAAAAAAAAGTATTAATACAGTTTTTTGTACCGTATTAATACGGTTGTAAAAACCCTTAGTAACACTCAAATTGCATTCTAAGACTAAAAATGAAAACTATGAGCACACCGTTAAATGAACTAACACACAGGATTTCCCTCGAAAAAGCCATTCAAATGACAACTCTTTACAGGCAAGAAAAAGAGAACATTTTAAAAAGTGAATATGCAGGAAAAGATATATTGCCAATTTCTGAGACTTTTAATCGAACAGCTTTTGAGGCCTTACTTGCACAGCCAGGTTGTACAGCACTAAGAATTTACCATTCTATGGACGAGACATTAAAACTTCATTCAATAGTAGTGGGAGTAAATAACCAAAACCAAGACATATTACCT
>DASVST010000104.1:0-12405 GCA_036387965.1 Segetibacter sp.
GCTTTCTTACCACTGATATTCTTGTTTCGAAGATCAATAAGCATTAGGTGGTTATCAGTACCATCACTTATTATTTTATAATCTCTCTGTACAAAAGCTTTAGCCATAGCCTGTGCATTGCTAACCACCTGTTTTGCATAACTAGTAAATTCATCAGTAAGTATTTCACCAAACGAAATCGCTTTCGCTGCAATCACATGTTCGAGTGGTCCACCCTGTGTACCAGGAAAAACAGCCATGTCAATCAGGTTGCTCATCATGCGGGTATTACCCTTTATGTCTTTCAATCCAAATGGATTTTCAAAGTCATTCTTCATCATAATAATACCACCACGCGGGCCACGTAAAGTCTTATGTGTAGTAGATGTAACAAAATGACAATGATCAAATGGAGAAGATAATAAGCCCTTAGCTATAAGCCCCGCAGGGTGCGCCATATCACACATTACAAAAGCACCAACTTCATCAGCAACCTTTCTGATTCTTGCATAGTCCCAGTCGCGGCTGTAGGCACTAGCACCACAAATAATCATCTTTGGTTTCACCTCTCTTGCCTGTTGTTCAAGCATTTCATAATCAACAAGACCTTCTTCTCTCGTTACACCGTAAAAATGTGGCTTATATAGTTTACCGCTAAAGTTAACAGCACTTCCATGTGTAAGATGCCCACCCATGCTAAGGTCAAGCCCAAGAATTGCATCTCCGGGTTGTAGTGTTGCAAGCATTAAAGCAGCATTAGCCTGGGCCCCACTATGCGGCTGCACATTCGCATATTCACAGTTAAAAATTTGCTTCAACCTATCAATGGCAAGTTGCTCCGTTTGATCAACAATTTCGCAACCACCATAATAACGTTTACCGGGATAACCTTCAGCATACTTGTTTGTCATTACACCACCCATTGCCTGCATTACCTGCAGGCTTGTAAAATTTTCTGATGCTATCAATTCTAGCCCATGTCGTTGGCGCTCAAGCTCTTTTTGTATAAGATCAAAAACAAGGGTGTCTCTTTGCATATCGGCAGTAGTTTCAGCAAAAATATATCTAATTACAGCAGAAACAGACAACAACAATTGCAATTAGAATACCACCAGACTTTGTTACCATCATTATAGCTCCGGTTGAAGAGTTGAGGCGACGCTCCGTTCATGTGCAGTTTTACAATTGATCTAAGGTTTTTTGTTGTTAAACTCTTTATTCAAACATAGCCCTGCTATTAAAAATTTGCTACTTTCACACTCTTGATGAGTAACCAAAACTATTGAGCAGAATGATTCATGTACATCATGAAGTGTAGAAGACCGTCATCAACAAAAGGATAGATTAATGAAAGCAATTATACCAGTGGCCGGTGCAGGTACTAAATTACGGCCACATACCTATACGCAACCAAAAGCCTTAATACCTATTGCAGGTAAAACCATTTTAAGCTTTATTGTAGATCAGCTACACGAAGCAGGCATAAAAGAGTTCATATTTATTGTAGGCTACCTGGGCGAAAAAATCGAAGACTACGTAAAGAATACCTATCCAAACCTCACTTGCCATTTTGTACAGCAGAACGAAAGGCAGGGTACAGGACATGCAATTGAACTTACACGAAACATAGTTGATAGCTCAGATGTTTTTGTAGCGCTTGGTGATACCATTTGCGAGTACGATGTAAAGGAAATGGTGAACAGCCCTTACAACATGCTTGGTGTAAAAAAAGTAGATGATCCCAGGAACTTTGGTGTTGCCGAAATGGATGGAGATGACTTTATTGCACATGTTGTAGAAAAACCTTCTATACCAAAAAGTAACCTTGCCCTGGTTGGCTTATATAAAATAAGGGAAACAGAATTTTTATATACATGTCTTCACCAACTCTTTGCAGAAAATATAATGAGCCACGGCGAGTATAACCTTACCGATGCGCTTGATTGCATGATAAAAAAAGGTGTAAAATTCAAAGCCTTCAAAGTAAAGAACTGGTTTGACTGTGGTAAGAAAGATACACTTCTTGAAAGCAATGCAACGCTTCTAAAAAAGTCGGGGGGTAATATTTTAAATGGTCATGCTTATGAAGATACCATCATAATTCCGCCGGTAAGTATAGCGCCGGGTTGTAAAATTAAGAACTCTATTATTGGTCCTCATGTAGCAATTGGTGCAAACACGACTATCAAAAATTCAATAGTTAGAGAAAGCATTATTGGCTCCTATACCAGCCTCCTTGAAGTTGTTATTGATAACTCGTTAATAGGCAGTGATGCTTCAGTTAAAGGGCTTAGCCGAAGCCTAAACATCGGGGACAATACCGAAATTGATTTTGGATAAACTTCCTTCAACATCTTTCATGTTTTCAAACCGGATAACTCAACTCCTGCAAATCAAATATCCGATTATTCAGGCGGGTATGGTATGGGCAAGCGGATGGAAATTGGCAAGCGCGGTAAGTAACGCTGAAGGACTTGGATTAATTGGTGCAGGAAGCATGTATCCTGAAGTTTTACGTGAGCATATTCAAAAGTGCAAAGCTGCTACGCAGAAACCTTTCGGGGTAAATATCCCCCTCCTGTATCCTGATATTGACAAGCACATTGAAATCATTTTACAGGAAAAAGTACCTGTTGTTTTTACAAGTGCTGGTAATCCAAAAGCATGGACAGGAATATTAAAGGAAAATGGGACTAGAGTGGTTCACGTAGTTAGCAGCAGCATTTTTGCTCAAAAAGCAGAAGCTGCCGGTTGCGATGCTGTAGTCGCTGAAGGCTTTGAAGCAGGCGGTCATAATGGACGTGAAGAAACAACAACAATGGTACTGATACCCGCAGTAAAACAGGCTGTAAAGATTCCAGTTATTGCTGCCGGTGGAATTGCAACAGGAAGGCAAATGATGGCAGCAATGGTACTTGGTGCAGATGGCGTGCAAATAGGTAGCCGCTTTGTTTGTACCCCCGAAGCATCATCACATATTAATTTTAAAGAGGCAGTAGTTGCGGCTAAAGAAGGCGATACAATGCTGAGCATGAAGAAAGTCGTACCTGTACGGTTGCTTCGCAACCAGTTTTATGAGCAGGTAAAAGCGGCTGAAAGTATTTGTGCCGGTAAAGAAGAGCTGGAAAAGATATTAGGCAGGGGAAGAGCTAAAAAAGGAATGTTCGAAGGTGATATGGATGAAGGGGAACTGGAGATTGGGCAAGTAAGTTCTATTATAACAGTAATTAAACCTGCCGCCGATGTTGTAGAGGAAATCTGGCAGGATTTTAGTTTAGCTTTACAACATCCATTAAGATAAGCACATGAGAATAAAAGCTTTGGTAACAGCTATTTTTTTAAGTTCAATAATAGCCGGTTTTGCCCAGGAAAAGAAAGGAATCTTTTCTGGTTCTGTTAAGGCATCTGCAACTAAACTACCATTATACGAAGCGGTAGTTACACTAAGCTCTCCTGTATTGGAGGGTAAAAAATATGCTGTAACCGACTCTACGGGTGTATACAGGATTACGAACCTTCCTAAAGGCACCTACTCAATAACGATAGAAATGGAAGGCTTCGATACTATCACTTACGATAATATCTTTTTACCTGAAGGGATGTCGCAAGGTGTGAGTGTTGAAATGAGGAGAATGAGAAATGCACAAAATACGAGAGGAGACAACAAAGAACATAGAAAGCAGAAGGTCGATTAATTACAACTTGTAACGTTTATAAAGAAAAAAGGTCGTTCTAAACAACGACCTTTTTTGATGAGTTCTGTTATACACCTGAAGAGTGCGACGCCACTGAAGCTAAATGCTTATACATCTGCCGGGCACAAAATATCCCTTAATATTTTCTAAAAGCCCATTTAGACATCTCCTTCCACGATACTTTTTTGCCGTACATTAAAATACCTACGCGATATATTTTAGCACTCAACCAAGTAGTAAGTAAAAACCCGCCTACAAGGGATAACATGCTTAACCCCAACTGCCAGTAAGGTACCGTACCGGGTACGCCAAAAGGTATTCGAGCCATCATTACAATTGGAGAGAAAAATGGTATTAGACTACTCCATGTTGCAAGGTTGCCTGCAGGATTTGTAATTGCATTTATCATAATAACAATTGCTATAATGATGGGCATCATGATAGGCAGAAGTAACGACTGTGCATCCTGCGGATCTTCGTTAACGGCACTACCTACAGCTGCAAAAAGTGCTGCATAAAACAGGTACCCAAAGGTGAAATAGAACAAGAAGCACCCGATTATTAATCCCCAGTTTGCACTGCCTAATGTGTCTTTTATTGCAGCGAATTGTGTTGCAGAGTTGCTTGCCATTGACGTTGCTCCACCATTGTTCAATTGCTGGTTTGCATCCGCAGCCTGTTGCAAAGTTTCGGGTGAAAATATTGCTCCTGCAGCGGCTGATAGTCCTACAATCAACACAATCCAAATGAGAAACTGGGTTATACCAACAGCGCCTATTCCAATGATCTTTCCTATCATTAATTGAAATGGCTTTACTGACGATACCATTACTTCTGCTATACGATTGGTTTTTTCTTCCATAACACCACGCATAACCATTGTGCCGTAAATGAATAGCGTGATGTAAATAAGAAATCCGCTACCATAACCTATTGCATAAGCAAGCCCGCTGTTGCCTTTTGTTACTTCGGCATTTTTCCCTTTTATCGCCTGGTCAATTTCTGCTTTTTTAGCGTTCTTTCTGATAGAGTCGAGCTGCTTAATATCAATATTGTAGGTTGATTTTAATAAGTTGTCTTCGATGGTTTGATTGATTTTCTTCTCCACGTTTGACTCTGCAACTAACCCAAGTTGTTTTTTAGAAATCAACCTATAGCGGTTGCTTTCTTTGTTAGGTGTATATAATATAGCTGAATAACCTCTCTTCTCATAGTTGCTACTATCAACACCAGTCGGAAAGTCGAAGGTAACTGCCTTACCATTTTCTAAGTTGCCTTTAAAAAGTCCTGCATTATCTATTACTGCAATCTTTTCCTGGTCTACATTCTTTACCGAAATAATAGTAACAGCAGTTATTAACCCAACGAATAATAAAGGAGTTAAGATAGTTGAGAGGATGAATGTTTTCTTGCGAACTCTTGTAGAATATTCTCTTTTTATAATGAGCCAGATCTTGTTCATGTATGTAAGTTTCGGTAGGTTGAATTGATGGGGTTAAACAACTTTTTGAAATTGTCTTGATGCTTTTGTGCCTTCTACTAACTGAATAAAAATGTCGTTGAGGGAGGGTAATATTTCATTGAACCCTTCAATAGTTACATTGTGTTTAAGAAAGTATTGCAGCACATCATTGCTTCTGCTTGCTTCATTTATTTTCACCGTAAGCTTATTGTCTTTTTGCTGAAGCACATCAAAATTGGTGCTTTCTATATTAGCAGGGATTGAGTTAAGCTGAATATTAAACAGGTTTTCTTTGAACTGCTGTTTTACATCGTTCACAGTACCATCCAGTATTTTCTTGCCCTGGTTCACTAACACTATGTGATCACATATCTCTTCTACCTGCTCCATCCTGTGGGTGCTAAAGATGATGGTTGATCCTTTTTGTGCAAGATCAAAGATCTCATCCTTAATCAGGTTTGCATTTACCGGATCAAGTCCGCTGAAAGGCTCATCAAGAATGATAAGTTTTGGCTCGTGTAACACCGTTATTACAAACTGGAGCTTTTGGCTCATCCCTTTGCTCAAATCTTCAACTTTTTTATTCCACCAGCTCTCCATTCCCATACGTTGAAACCAGTATTTCACTTTTTCCATCGCATCTGCACGGCTCAATCCTTTAAGTTGGGCAAGGTATAAAGCCTGTTCTCCAATCTTCATTTTCTTATACAGGCCTCTCTCTTCAGGCATGTAACCGATGTATAAAATATCCTCATGTGGATTAAACTTGTTGCCGTTGAAAACGATCTCCCCGTTATCAGGAAAAAAGATTCCCGTGATCATTCTAAGCAACGTCGTTTTGCCTGCACCGTTTGGCCCAAGCAAGCCAAAAATGCTACCTTGGGCAACACTGAAACTTATATCGTCAACAGCTTTTTGTGTAGCGTAATATTTTTTCAGGTTCCGTAGTTCAAGTAAGTCCATAAGCAATGGTTGAGTTTTATTAGAATTTTGAGTTTTGTAAAGTAAAGCTTTCACTATGGTTTGTGAAACTATATTATTACTTGTTGTTGCATGTTTTTCTAATTATGCCACAACTTATTTAGCAACTTAGAGGGAAAGAAAAGTTTTACACCAAACTCCCTTTTTCAAGGACGAAAAAGGTTTTTACAACTTCTCCAGCATGTTCACCACGCCTTCTCTTTTTAATATCAGGTATCCAAGCCTATCGTTGCTGATACCGGTTTTAAGCTGATAATTAAATAAAAGCTGGTCTTCTTCCACACTGGTTTCAAAGTACCTGAATTGAATATTTGGATACTGCATTAGACCTTCGCCGATCTCGTACAAGTGAGTGGATAATATAAATAATGCATTCTGCATCTTTCGTAAACCTTCAACGACCGCAGTGCTGCATTTCATTGCATCCTGCACATTAGTTCCTTTAAACAGTTCATCAATTAAAATAAGCCAGTTTCTGCCATCATTTATCTTGTCGATTGTCTTCTTGATTCTTTGAACTTCGTTGAAGAAGTAGCTTTCACCTTTGGTGATATTATCCTCCACCTGTATGTTACTAAGTAAGCCATCAAACAAACTTAATCGTAAACCTGTTGCGGGTACACCCATACCGATATGTGCTAAATAAACCGCTACCCCAACAGCTTTAATAAAGGTGCTCTTGCCTGCCATATTTGCACCGGTAAGAAACAGGAAGTTTTGTTCCTGATCTAACTGTACATTATAAGCAACAGGCGTTTGTAACATTATGTGAAATAATCCGGTTGCTTCAATAAAAGGAGTGCTTCTTTTTTCGACTGTTGGAAAAACAAGACTGAGCTTTCTGCAGGCTATTGCTAACCCGAAATATGCATCAAGTCTGCTGTATAGTTCTATTAATTCAAACGCTTCCTGCTTGTAATTGCGGCGTAGGAAATGACCGAAGTTGAGCACCTCAACAGTCGTGAGTTTTCTTCCTTTTTCCCATTGAAGCATCAGTTTGATAACATGCTTGTTTAAAAGCATGCTTATTCTTTCAAGCATTACTTTCAGCATCGACGGCACTTGATCTTCATTAAATACCTGCACTATTTCATGCATTCCCTTAGTAAAATCAATAAAATGGTTTACTGAATATTTTACAAGAGAAAAGTCCTGGGTATTTACTAACTTAAATAAAAGGCTGTTTACGACGTTTGCATCTGAAGGAAGGTCTGCTATAGGTGTATCATAAAATTTATCAACCACCATTATTGTTCCGTTAGTGATGGAAGATGGCCACTCTTTTTCCTTTGAGAGAATAACTTTTATTGTTTCCTGCGTTTCGAGTATTTTTTGGATGTCGCTATGCGGATTGGCCAATAAATGCCTGATCCATTCTCTGCCACCAATTGAGGTGGTAAAGTCGAGATGGTGTAAAACAGATTGTTCTTCTATAGAATGAAAAATCGAAAGGTCTGATATTGTTGTTTTGTCTACCTGCATCTATCCCTACCTGTTAAATTTTAACCGCATGCCTTTATTAGATTCACTCCACGTACCATTTCCATATACTCTAAAGCCATTTACAAAGGTATTTGTAATACTCGCTGGAAACGTAAAGTTCTCTAATGGGCTCCAGCCGCATTTATATAAAATATTTTCTTTCGTTGTTGTGTGATTTTTATTCAGATCTACCATAACAAGATCAGCATAATAGCCTTCTCTTATAAAGCCCCTTTCTGCAACTTGAAAGCAAGTGGCAACAGCATGGCTCATTTTCTCAACTACTTTCTCTAAAGTTATAAATCCCTCCTTTACATAATGCAACATTAACAGCAGCGAATGTTGTACCAAAGGCAGTCCGGCATGAGCTATTTCGTATGGTTCATTCTTTTCAACCCATGTATGTGGCGCATGGTCTGTAGCAATCACATCTAATCGATCGTCGAGCAACGCCTGCCATAACGCTCCTTTATTATTTGGTGATTTTATTGCAGGGTTACATTTGATCAGGTTACCAGCTCGTTCATAATCATCAGCTGTAAAATGTAGATGGTGAACACAAATTTCAGCAGTTATTCTTTTATCTTCAAGAGGGAGCATGTTGCTGAAAAGTTGAAGTTCTTTTTCTGTGCTGATATGCAAAATATGTAAGCGGGTATTATGTTTTTTAGCAAGCTGAATAGCTGTTAGCGAAGACTCAAAGCATGCTTCCGCATCACGGATAATTGGGTGATCAGAAGGCTGCAGAACAGTTTTATCTTTCTTCAGCTTTTCGAGGTTTCTTTTGATGATAGCTTCATCCTCGCAATGCGTTGCAATTAACAGATCAACTCCTCCAAAGACCTGGTCAAGTGTTATTGGATTGTCTACCAGCAAATTACCGGTTGAGGAACCCATAAATACTTTTACTCCGCACACCTCATTCTTCTTTGCATTTGTTTTCAACACCTCCTCCAAGTTATTATTACCTGTGCCCATGTAAAAAGAATAATTAGCTAATGATGTTTGGGAGGCAATCTTGTATTTATCTTCTAAAAGGTCTTGTGTAAAAACAGGAGGAACAGTGTTTGGCATTTCCATAAAGCTGGTTACCCCACCAGCTATAGCAGCTTTCGATTCGCTATAAATTGTTGCTTTATGGGTGAGCCCTGGTTCCCGGAAATGCACCTGGTCGTCAATAGCACCAGGTAATAAGAATTGGTTGTTTCCATTGATCTCTTCAGCACTTTCTTTAACCTGAATGGAGGTGTTGATTTGTTCAATGCGACCATTCTTAATATACACATCACCTGTGAATGTTTTATTTTCGTTTACTATCTGTATATCTTTAATCAGGTAATTCATCATTCCAATATTTATTAAATCCGGATAAGCTCATGCAAATTATCAAATACGTACGCAGTCTTCTTCTTTTTTTATTGCCTTTATCAGCGTTTGCTCAAAGTTCATACATACAAAGGGGCACCAAAGAAGAGATTTTGTTGGACAGGCTCGAAATAAAATCCCGCAATACCAACCTAAATTTCTCCAATACAAAACCTTACAACCGCCGGCTTTTTACTAGAGAAGTTGAAATGCTCGACAGCTTGCAACAGGCAGGTGATGCCGCTGTTTCTAATCTTACTGAGATTGACAAGTACAACATGCAGCGCTTTTTAATGAACAACAGCGAATGGTCTACACCACGTGAAGCATACATAAGTGAGAAGCCAATATTGAAAGAGTTTTATAAAACAAGAGGTAACCTGTACGAGGTAAATACTAAAGATTTCTTTTTAGCAGTTAACCCCGTTATACAATACCAGTATATAAATGAAAAAGATAATCCACAAAGGCTATTTTATAACAGCCGCGGGTTTAGTGTACGTGGATTAATAAGCAGGAAGATCGGGTTTGATATCTACGTAACAGATAACCAGGAGAGAGATCCTTTGTATGTTCAGCAACGAATAAATGATCCGAGGTATCCCGCAGTTCCGGGTGCACGTTTCTTTAAATCGTTTAAAGCTCCTGGTGGTGTTGATTATTTTGATAATCGTGCTTCCGTAAGTTTCAATGCTTCAAAATATATTGATATACAGCTTGGCTACGATAAAAATTTTATTGGCGATGGGTTTAGAAGTTTGATGTTAAGTGACTTTTCTGGAAACACCATGTTCCTTAAACTCAACACACGTATATGGAAGTTTAACTACCAGAATTTGTTTATGGAACTCATTCCGCAAGGCAGAAGAGCAGGGGGAAGTTCGGTACTGTCACGCAAGTATTTCAGAATGAATTACCTGACCATTAATGCAACACCGTGGTTAAATCTTGGTGTATTTGATGCAGTAATGTTTGGAAGAAAAGATCACTTCGATTTTCAATATTTAATACCTGTTTTGTTTTTAAGACCTGCTGAAAGTGATATTGGCAGTGGAGATAATGCATTGGTCGGACTTACGGCGAAAGCAAATATTAATAGGAAGTTTCAATTGTATAGCCAGTTAATGCTTGATGAATTTGTGTTTCGTGAACTTAAAGCGAATACCGGATCATGGAGAAATAAATTCGGTTACCAGTTTGGCATTAAATATCCTGATGCGTTCAAAATAAACAATCTTGATCTCCAGGTAGAAACCAATCGGGTAAGACCATTCACCTATTCGCATTTCGATTCTGTCGCAGAATACTCGCACTACAACCAGCCTTTTGCTCATCCGCTTGGCGCTAATTTTCAGGAGTATATAGGCATAGTAAAATACCAGCCATTAAGAAAGGTTTACCTGCAAGCAAAAGCAATTTATTATAGGCAGGGACTTGATACCGCTGGTCGTAGCCTTGGTAGTAACCCTTTGAGATCATATAATTCGAGACCTATCAATCCTGCAACAGGACAGTTAAAGGACTTTGGATATTTTGTAGGAGAGGGGAATACTGTTAAATCTGTCAACGTCAATTTGCTTGGTTCTTATGAACTGAAAGAAAATATGTTTATAGATGTAAACCTGCAACGAAGAACATACAACAGGGAAATTGAAGGGAAACAAAAAACAACTGTTGTTTCTCTAGGTTTCCGGTGGAATATGGTTAGGAGGGATTTTGATTTTTAAAAGAGATTGTTAGGGCGAGGAGTGGAGTAGCATTTAAAATAATCCAACTGCACTCCTAGCCTAATCTTCCAAAATAATTGAAAACACAATCATTCTTGATTGCATCTTATCGAAGATGTTACTGTATTTAAGACTTGCATCCCTGCTGTGTACGTTGGTTAATCCATTGGCAAATTTTAGCTCGGGGGAAAATGTAACAAAAGGGAAATAAAAGTTGAATCCGATGCCTGCTTCAATTCCAAAATCACTTTTCTTAAGCTTTACAAGGTCTTCGGCATTACGTGAAGTGGAATTACTTGCAAGGTCGTAATCATACTTTACCCCGCCCAATAAGTATGTTCTAAAATTGCCGATTCTATCACTGTTAAATTTCATTTGGAAAGGAAAACTTACTATCGTTGAAGGCAGCGTTTTTGTTTCTGTAGTGCTACCACCATTTTCCGGGTATTGAAGGCTATAACTGAAATATTTTGCTCCTCCTATTATGAGCTGTGGATTTGCGCGTGCATGAAAACGTGGAGATAGTTGTAAAGTGGCAAGGAGTCCTAAAGCTATTCCACCGCTGCTGCCTGGTTCCGCTAATAATACGCTGTCATCCTGTAAAAATTTTGGGTGCTTTGATGGATGGAGATAGGAATGATTATAAGCTATTGATAATCCAAAATAATAGGGATAGTCATCGTGATCAGGCCTATTCAATTCATTTGGTTGGCTGTATGCCGTAGCAATATAAAACAGGCATCCTGCTAAAAGGATAATATGTTTTTGTAATTTATACCTATACGTACGAGGCTCTATATTCTGCATTATTCAATTAATCTTTAGGTACAATTACAATCTATGTGCTTATGATTTTGGTTTGAAGGGCAAATTAATGGGCAATTCTCATGCCTCCTAATACATTGTTTAAATATGATGTTAATTAAACGTTGTTAGTTGCGTTATATTATTAATTTATTCAACATAGGAAAAGCTTCCCAAAAAGGGATCGGCAATAAAACTTATTTGCTGCCACAGTAGATGGAGCAGATACCAAACGTAAGTGCCTTATTGTATGTATTTTTAAAACCTACTGTCGAAAGTATATCTATAAAGTTTTGCCCTTCGGGAAATTGCTGTACTGAGTCGTTGAGATACTTATACGCCTTCTTATTTTTCGAGAAAACCGATACAACTGCTGGCGCTATATTTTGCATGTAGAGATTGTACAAGTCTTTAAATACTTTTTGTTTCGGCTTAGAAAATTCAAGGACAACAAGTTTACCTCCCGGTTTTAAAACTCTTAAAATCTCTTGTAGACCTTGTTCTAAATTCTCAAAATTTCTGACCCCAAAAGCTACAGTTACAGCATCAAAATAGTTTTCGCTAAACTTTATATTTTCGCTGTCACCAGCAAGTAATTCAATGTTATTGTTAAGATGTAGTCTTTCTATTTTCTTTCTTCCTAGTTCAAGCATTCCTTCCGAAATGTCAATTCCAACGATCTTATTTGGCTTCAATATTTTGTGAGTTAAGATGGCTACATCTCCCGTACCAGGAGCAACGTCGAGTACGCTTTGCGGTTTAAGAGTTTGTAGTTCTCTGATGGCTTTTTTCCTCCAGCCAACATCTATTCCTACAGATAAAAAACGGTTTAAAAAGTCGTACCGACCAGCAATCTTATCAAACATTTGAGCCACCTGCTGCTTCTTCTTTAAGCCACTATCTTCAAAGG
>DASVST010000105.1:0-3711 GCA_036387965.1 Segetibacter sp.
TAAGCGCTCTAACCAATTAACTGAAAACGAAAAATGGAATTTTGCCATTGATCGCTTGAAAATATACCCAGCAACTGCACCTCCAAAAATTCCGAGACCATAATAAATTACAAGCAGGTTCAGTGTAATATTTTCAGTAAAATAAACAGAGATGATAAGAAGCATCATACTGATTGCCTGTCGTACAACATAGGAATAAAACAGGTGCTTAAAGTCCGATGTTGCGAGCATAATCCATTCAAAATGCGAGAAAGGGATTAATGAAAATAATGCAAGCCCATACCAATAAAGCATACCGGAAAGTTCAGGGGCCTTTGTATATTTCACTATCAGTGGCTCGCCTAAATACAAGAGAATACACAAAATCCCGGTTATTAATGTATTTAAGATAAGAGATGATGATAAAATTTCTCTTTGGCTTTCCTTGTCTGAATTGAGATACTTTATCAGTGAATTCTTTACAAGTCCATGTCGCATTATTTCAACAAATGCGGCTATAATTAAGAAAAGTGACCAAACACCCATTTGCGAAGGATTGATTGCCTTATGCGCCAAAATCATAGTAGTAGCCATACCAAACAGTACGACAGTCGCTCGTTGCATTCCGCCGTAGAAGCCCATTTTAAGCAGCGCGACCTTTTTCTTTCCTTCATTACCTCTCATAAACCGGTTGTAAATTGGTTACTTCTTTGTGTTGGATTTTTTCTTTCGATTTATTTTTCTTTTCTAAAGTAAATAGAAACTTTAATCCAAGTTTACTTGCGACCTTGTAAAATGCAACAGGTATGGTAAGCGCAGTTGCAATGCAAATAAGCATTATTAAATTCACGTCGTAGATATGAAAAAACTTGGTTAGTATATATCTTAGTGACGCAAATACAATAACATGCATCACATATATATACAACGAATGCTGCCCCAATTTTTGCAGCCAAACTCCAAAATTATATCGCTCCATCAGGGAAGAAATAGAGATCACAAACCCACACCCAACCAATGCAATCAGCAGATACATCACCGGTTGGTAATATTCAACAAATAGAAACTTGGGTGAAATGTCTTTGTGACTAAGGTTGACCGTTAAGAAATAATACTGCAGCAAAATAAAAGGAATTAGCAGTATGCCAAAGGATTTCCATGAAGTAAAAAACCTGCGTAAACTCCCTTTCAACATTGATTGACTTAGTCCATCACCCAAGGCAAGAAAAATATAATAATGAAAAATATCACTAACAAAACCAAATTCAATCTTAGCCTGGGAAAAAAGAGTAGATAACCCGAATAGTGTAAGTCCTATCGCTATCTGATAGGCGATGTGCAGATTGAAGCGACTCTTCAGAAAAGCATAAAGCACCGTCACATTAAACAACGCAAATAAATACCAAAACTGATCTACTTCACGTGGCGCATAAAACAGGTACGTATAATCAGTGGCGGACTTATCTGAATTGGTGTAAACAGCAAAAATGATCTGGATAGTGATCTGGATAAAGCCCCAAAGAAAATAAGGATAAAGGATTGTGCGAGCCTTATTTCCAACCAATTCACCGAAACCTCTCTTAACCAAACTACTCCCGATGAATAAACCTGACACGATAAAGAACAAAGGCATGCGGAAACTAAAGAAGAAAATATTAGCCTGCTCCAAATACAAGTACGAGTTGATATCGACACCGGCTGCTTTTAGAGCTTTTGTGTTTTTAAGGCTTTCAAAAAGGTGGCGATACACTACTAAGATGATTGCAATTCCGCGGGCATAATCTATCCAGTTTAGCCGTGTATTTACTTCTTTACTCATCGATTACTCGTGCTTAATATTTACAGGTCGATGTTTTCCATTTCAACCGCATTGAGAACAGCGCCTAAATGCTTACGTTCCAGTTTCTCAATTGATTCAATTGATTTCAAATCGGCCTGGCCTATAACATTTTTTGCAGAAAAAACGGTAACCACTCTTTCTATATAGGGGAATAATTCAAAACTATCTGAACGCTTGTTCAAAGCACTTGCTTCAATAAGAATATAATCAAACATCCGCTTCATGCGCAGGATGAATTCATCAAGATGTTCAAATTCCAAAACCTCAGTCGGCGAAGCATTTGTGCTCTTGCAGCCTAATACCTGCAGATCCTGGTTTTCTACATCCGTTGTCATCCATTTATAAAAAGGTTCGGAGGGTAAATTCTGCTGTCCAGAAAAATCTTCAGTGAAATAAGAATCGTTTCTTGATTCTTCTTTGAACATTTCAGCACCAGCATATGCCGGCTCAGTAACTTTTTCTTTTTCAGCAACTTTTTCTTTTATTACATCGTTGATAAGATGTGTTGCGTTAAATAATTTAGTCAATGAGTTGTTCTGGAAATTTAAATCGATGATTAATACCTTTTTCCTCTGGAGAATGAAGCTGTAAGCTAGAGACTGCAGAATTAAAGTTTTACCCACCTTTTCTTGCGTGCTGGTAAACAGAAATACCTGCTTCCCGGTCTGGCTCAATTCGTTGCGCAGTTTCTTAATGTTGTCTTTAAAAATAATCTCTCTTTTGTATTTCTTCCCTTCCAACTCGTTCAACATAATCGCATCGATTGGATTCTTTTTTATTTTTATTTTGTTAAATACGCCAATCAGATTCAGTTTGTTCAACTTTCTAAAATTGAATGGCACTTTAATAGCATTGCTGAATATTTCGCGGAGAATAATTATCAGTATCAAAATCACCAAAGTGGTAATACCGGCAAGACCGGTTTTCATAATCCTGTTTTTGGGGACAAAAGAATCATCGGGTTCACCAAACAATGTTTGCCTAAAGTTTTCGGTCGGATCATCCCTGATCAATCCCTCCGCCTGACTATATTTCTCCCGAAGGTTTTTTAGATTGGCATTTTCAATATCCAATGAGCTTTGGATCGCATCAATCTCCACCTGTGTTTTGGGACTTCCATTTTGTGTACTTTGGGAAAGGCTGATTAACCTGCTTAATTGATTAACAGTAACGGAGGCTGCATTCATCCTTGCTTTTGCTTCTCCGGATTTTACCTGCAGGGTAGAAAGATCTTCCAAAAGTTTACTGCGATTTCCAACGTTACCTGTTAAGGTTCTGAGCTGCCCATCAATGATATTTAGTTCGGAATTCAGGTTATCATTATTACCGCTTGATTGCGAAATCTTTTCTTTGATTTCATCCTTTCGTTTAAGCAAATTCAAGATTTCCTGGCTTCTGTTGTTGCTTAAAAGCGCGTTGATTTCCTTCATCTGTGTCTCGTAGCTCTGGTACAGTCCACTTTGCAAATTGTACTCACTCTGAGTTGTGGAAAGTTGTATTTGAAGGTCCTTCGCGGTTTCCATTGCATTTTTGCTCTGCTCAACAGGGTCAAGAGTCCCCTGGCTAATCCTTGCGATCTTCCACTCATTGGTGAGCGAATCAACTTTCAGCTGTTGCAGGTTAAGCATTTGCTGAATGTTCTCGGCCGATTCTGTATTGCGTAAGCGATTCAGGTTTTTGTAGTAATTCAAAAACTCAACACCTAGCGTATTTACTACATAAGCTGAAAGTTGAGGATTTTCCGATTGGTAAATAATTTCGAGGTAATCAGTTCTGTCAACCCGGCGAATGTTCAGAACTTTTTTAAATTCATCATAATCATAGTTGTACAGCTTCAGGTAATCCGCTACTTTCTGCTCTGTTTTATCAGTTGAAGATAATAAATCGGCAGC
>DASVST010000106.1:0-22045 GCA_036387965.1 Segetibacter sp.
ATACTGAAACACCTTTTAAAACATGGGTAAGTAATAATCCTGAACATTCATCTGTACATAACTATTTTATTTTAGTTGCTATTGAACAGGGAGTGCCGGGACTGTTATTTTTTTGCATGTTATATTTTGGGATGATCCTGAACAGCCAAAAACTATATCACAAATTAGAAGATGCTTTTTACAAACAAGTTGCACTAACAATAGGTGTAGTACTAGTAATGATCGGTGCCTTAATATTTGCGAGTGACCTAATTGAAACAGATAAAATTGGAAGCCTGTTCTGGCTGTGCCTCGGTATTCTTATTGTGTTAGATGGAAAGAGAAAGAAAATAAGTACAGGCTAATCTAGATGTAAATCGATTTGTTTCCCTATTATTTGAACTAACTCGGGATCAACGGGTGTATCAGCGTTCTTCAGGGCTAATCTCCATGTTCTATTACCAAACTCATCATGTAGTTGAGTGATTGTAAATTGGTAGTGATTACCTATTAATATGTCATAATAGAAGGCATTGTTTTCATCGCAGCAGGTTCTTACCTCGGCAAGGTGTGTCTCCTCGTTATAAGGATATTCTATAAAGAAAGAATCTGAATCCATAGCTGCTCTCATAGTAAATATCTGTATTCAAATGATGTGCCACGGGGTTGTTGAGTATTGTGCAACAGTCAGAGCTTACCCCTAACGTTTAATGCATCCCGTAAACCATTGCCTAACAAGTTGAATGCAAGTACTAAAAGCATTATAGCAATACCCGGCGCAAGGGCAAGCATGGGATTATGTGTAATTATAAAATTGTAGTTCTCCTTAATCATCAATCCCCAACTTGGCTGAGGTGGCTGAACACCGACACCTAAAAAACTCAGGCCAGCTTCAATAACAATAGCAGATGCAAAATTACTTGCTGCAATGACCATTACAGGTCCTAATATATTTGGTAGGATATGTTTTATGATTGTTCGACTGTGCGAAAACCCCAATGCCCGTGTTGCTTCAATATATTCCAACTCTCTTACAGCCAAAACCTGTCCTCTCACAAGCCGCGCAACATTAACCCACATAGTTAAACCCACAGCAATAAACACCTGCCAGAAACCTTTGCCCAGCATGAGGGTAATTGCAAAAACGAGCAACAGAGTTGGTATACTCCATATCACGTTTATAAACCACATAACAACATCATCAACCCTGCCTCTGAAATAACCTGCAAGTGATCCTAACAAAATTCCTATGGTTATCGAAATGGCTACAGCTATCAATCCTACACTTAAACTAACTCTCACCCCAACGATCAATCGACTGAATATGTCTCTGCCAAACTTATCTGTACCAACTAAATATTTTCTTGTAATAACAGGCTCGTTAGCTACCTGGCTTTTTCGGTAGCCTTGTCTTTCTGCAACGCCATGATCAATAAACTTTTCAACGATTATACTTTCTCCAACGAGTTGGTGTGATGTTATCGGCAGGTAAACGAACTCATCTTCCTTTCCGTTAATTAATCTGTCGAAAAAGTTTGTTGATGCAACAGGCTTGTCCTTTTTAAGTTTCAGGAACTGCATCTTGAAACCTGGCTTCTCGCCACCAATTTCCACTGTCATCCTGTTTGCATTTGAGCTGCTATCGGGTGCAATGAAATATGCAAAAATTGCTACAACAAAAGACAAGATGATAATCACCAATCCGATAATAGCACCTTTGTTTTTACGAAGCCGCTTCCAGAATGCTTGCGAATATGTTGATGAAGAATTCAGATAGAGTAAATATTATTAATGAATTGTTTTTATACCAGCATTTGTTTTCATGTCATCATCCTTGCTACGCTCAGTTCAAATGCAAATCCTTGGGCAGCTTTGGTCCCCAATGCCGAACATCATCAGAAAGTGTTTACCTATTATTCCTGACTATCGACTCCTGACTATCGACTAATACCTCCGTCACTTCACTTGTCTTCCTTTCCACTTGTAAGTTCCAAACTTGCCAAGCCATCCTGCAATAATTGTATACAATATATGAAATGGCTGCATAACAGGAAACCACCACAACAGCTTCGTCTCATTATAAAACTTTGCAACAGGAAATAAAAACCTCATTTCGAAAAAAGTCTTGCCAACTAAAAGTACTAACCAGAGTAACCTAACCTGCGGGTACCGGAACGATGCAAAAGGTAATAATAAGAACGATAAATTGAAGAGATAAACACAAACTAAAACTGCAAAGATTCTTTTGTCATCATACTTGTCCGCTTTACTCGCCCAGCGTATTCGTTGGTTGATGAAACTCCTCCAGTCGGGCATTGGTAAAGTTTCAGTAATCACATCCGTCGATAATAAAAACTCTACTTTATCAGGATGTTTAAGATAGATCTTATGCATAAGCAGCATGTCATCTCCACTTGCAATATTGTCAATGCCTGCAAACCCACCAACTTCAAAAAAGACCTTTTTGTTGTATGCAAGATTGGCTCCGTTACACATGCTATGAACTTTTTTATTTAAAGATGCAGCAGTTACGCCTTGCAAACTCATAAAATCAAGGCATTGAAACATCGAGATAAAAGAACCCGTATTAATAAACTTTACCGGTGCTGCAACAAATACTGCTTGTTTCTTTTCAATGAAAGCAGCAAATGTTCTTATCCAGTTTTCCTTTACAAAGCAGTCTGCATCTGTTGTTAATATCCAATCTCCATTTGCTTGTTGTATGGCAAGTTCTATTGCTTTCTTCTTGTAAGAGTTTAATTGCTGACCCTTTAGAATATCTTTTAAATTCAGCAGTTTGAGATTGTTATATTGTTGCTGTAAACCATTTATGATACCAGGGGTATTGTCAGTTGAATGATCATCAATAACTATTACTTCGAAAAGATCGTTTGGATAATGTTGATGAAGAATAGACAGCAGACATTTACTAATCTGTTCTTCTTCATCACGTGCAGGAATTATAATAGAAAATGATAGTGATGGAGTATAATCTTCCGCTACATTAAAGGGTTGAACCTGCAAGAACCATCGGCGATAACTTTCTATAAGCAACGCATAACCGGCAAGTAATATTAAAGTAAGAATTATCAATAGCCACATGCATGGCAAAGAAAACAATCTTTAGTCATTAAACAATTCTGATATAGTATGCGCGTGGTAGTCTCTAAGCAAGTCGTGACCGGCATCTATAATTTGAATGGTGGCGTATTTATCAATCTTTTTTAAAAAGCGTTCTCCACTTGCTGAGTGAATTATACGATCTAAACTGCCAAAAAGCATTCGTACCTGAATTTGATTTTTATTGATCGTCCTTTTGATTGAACTAAGATGAGGATTGAATTTTCTCATTATGATATACCTGCGATAAAGCACCATTCTTTCTTCATGATCATCTAAGTAATAGCGAACAAAGTTCACTATGCTTTTGCTAAGGAACCTATATCGTTCAGCAAAATTCATTGAGCGTAAAAGCCATTTTGGATGATAGATTGTATATTCAAACAGCTTATGTCCTACCCAGGTATTAGTAGAAAACCAAGTCCAGAAATTAAACTTTAAACCATCGGGAGCCAACAACACCACACGTTCAATTTGTGCTGGTAAAACTTGCGTAAGATGCAATGCAATACGTCCACCCATGCTAAAGCCTAACAAAGATATTTTTCCAGCTTCTTTACCTATAGCTGTTCGGATCTTTTGAAGAATGGTTACAAGATCTTTAGGACGAAAAACCTTTGAATCCCACTTTGTATTGCCATGATGAGGAGCATCAACAGCAATCAACGTGTATCTTTTTCCTAAGTATTTTGCAAGAAAACCAAACGTATAGCTGTCTCTTCCATAGCCGTGAAAACAAAAAAGTATTTTAGGACCATTGCCAAATACCCTGTAATGAAAAGAGGAGTTGTTATAGTTGATGAATTGTCCTTGCATGATGAAACTAATCCTCCCAAACAGTAAGACCTTCGCTGCAGTTGGCGCAGATGTCAATGTTTTTTCTGCTGGTCATTATTTCTTTTCTAAACTGTTTGTAGTTATCGTTGTTCCAAACCTCCTTGAATGATTGTACTTGCAGGTTTCCCAACTGGTGGGTTGCATCTTTATCGAAGCAACATGGAACTACAAGCCCATCCCACGATATAACATTGCCTTGCCAAAGCTTCCAGCAATGATTGCCCATGCCACTTTTACTTTTCATCTGTCCATCTTTGCCTTTGCGATAGCGGCTATATTTTTCAATTGTTGGGATCAACTGGTTGGGATCATTTTCATAGTCATAAACCTGCGCTGTCTTAAAGCGAACCTGGTCTACACCTATTTCTTTAGCTAATCTTTTTATTTCATCTATCTGGTGTTCGTTGTGCCGCACAACTAAAAATTGGAAGAATACAAAAGGTGTTTTGCTCTTTAGCTCTTTCTTCCATTTTACTATATTTCTTGCTCCTTCCATCACCTTTTCAAGGTTTCCACCAACACGATATTGCTTATAAACATCCTGTGTGGTACCGTCGATAGAAATGATCAACCTGTCTAAACCACTCTCAACTGTGCGTTTGGCATTAGCATCATTGAGGTAATGTGCATTGCTACTGGTAGCAGTGTAGATCCCCTTATCCGAAGCGTACTTTACCATCTCTAAGAAATCGGGATTGAGGTAAGGCTCGCCCTGGAAATAGAAGATGAGGTAAGTAAGTTCTTTATAAATGTCATCAATTGTTTTCTTGAAGAAATCTTTCTTTAGCATACCTGTAGGGCGAGTGAAGGCTCTTAAACCGCTAGGACACTCAGGGCAACGCAGATTGCATGATGTGGTAGGCTCGAACGACACAGAAATGGGATAGCCCCATTGAATTGGTTTGCGCAACAGCCTGCTAAGCCTGTAACTGCTTAGCACTTTTGTTGCATTCCACGCCCTGCGGGGAGTAAGCTTGGAGATGAAATTGAGGCTATCGGTGAAATTAAAATACGGCATAAGAAGCTGTAAAATTAAGGTTGTAAGCCCAATTAAATATCTAAACATTTTACAATGTTGAAGCGCTTACTGAATTTGAACGGAGCGTCGCCACAAATGCTTCAACAGTGATTTACTGCTAAGTACATAAATTTCATTTTTGTTTAGGTAATAATTAATCATATTTGTTGCGGCTCATTGCCATAGTCTTATATGGCTAAACGAAGAAAAAGAAAATCGAAAAACAATAAACGGCTGTGGTGGATAATGGCGCCTATATTGTTTGTAGTTGTTGCTGTTGGTGCATTTTTCATTTACAAATATGTGCGGGTTGAGGAATCGAAGTTTGCCCGGTATGGTGCTTTTGAAATTGACCTTCCTTCTGATTACGAAGTTCATGGAATAGACGTTAGCCGATACCAAAGCTTTATACATTGGCCGGCAGTAAAAAGCATGCAGGTAAGAAATGTGACAATTGGATTCGCATTCATAAAAGCTACAGAGGGCGTAGAAGGTGTTGACAGGCAGTTTAAAAGAAACTGGCGAAAAGCCGGCGAAGCAGACATGCCTAAGGGAGCATACCATTTTTTTTTAGCTCATAAAAGTGGAAAGGCGCAGGCCGAAAATTTTATTAAAACCGTTAAGTTGAAAACCGGTGATCTGCCACCTGTATTGGATATTGAACAGTTGTACGGGGTAAAGCCGGCGCAAATGAGAAAACAAATAAAAGAATGGCTACAGGTAGTTGAAGATTATTACGAGGTTAAGCCGATTATATATACTTCCGTTAGTTTTTATGATGATTATCTTGGTGACGAGTTTGATGAATACCCGCTATGGATAGCACATTACAAAGAGAGGAATCGTCCACGAATAAAACGATCATGGATTTTTTGGCAGCACAACGAAGAGGGAAGAGTGAATGGTATTACAAGTAAAGTTGACTTTAATGTTTTTAATGGTGATAGTAGTGATTTTGAAGAGTTGCTGATTAGGTAGAATTCGGGAGTTAGAAGAAGTACCAAACATATTTTTTATGGAGCCGGAAATGGTTGAGTTTCTGAAGAAAATTAGTAAGTCAATTTTAATAGCGGTTGTATGGCTGGGCATTACGTCTATTGCTGCTATTAAAGGAGATAATGCTTTTGTTGAAGGAGATATAAGATTAGGAAACGTGATCTTTTACATCTGGTTCGTGATAAGTATTGTGATTGCAATAAAGCTTTTCAAGAAAGTTTGGATAAATAAAGATGGAGAGGATGCCTGATTCTGAAGTACCAAGTTTCGTTGATATTTAACTACAACTCTAAGCGAATTAATTTTTACCGTCAATTATTACGGGTGTTTTACTTCCCATAATAATTACTTTTGAATTTTGTGAAGTCGCGATTTCTTTCATTGCTTTTATCTGTTCATATTGTAATTGGTTATCGGTTAATCCCGTATTGATGATCCGCTGGTAGTCAGATATACCTTGTGCTTCTACCCTCTTACGTTCTGCTTCCTGCTTTTCTTTTTGTAATACAAACTGCATTTTTTGAGCATCCTGTTCTGCTTTTATCTTTTCTTCAATTGCTCCTTTTACCATTTGTGGTAATGTTATATTTCTCACAAGCAATTGCTCAAGCACTAAGCCTCTTTGCTTAAAGTTTGCTTCTATGGTTTGAAATATCCTCGTTTGAAATTCATCTCTCTTAACAGAATATAAATCAACTGCTGAATAATAGACAGAATTATCCCTGATTTTAGTTCGAGTAATTGGTCTAACAATTTTGTCCCGGTAATCTAAACCTGTTTCTCTAACCAACCGAGGAGCTTCAGTAGACAAAACACGATATAAAACGGTAAGGTCAATTACCACTTCAAGACCGTCAGCAGTTAAAACCCGAATAGCATCATCACCCGTTTGTGCACCTTCATCATGTACGCCGCTCATAGTGTAATTTTGCGTTCTCACGTCTATCCGACTTATGCTTACGAGAGGGTTTACCAATGTTAAACCGCTGGTAAGTATATCAGGCTGAACTTTACCAAAAAGCGACTTAACACCTACTTCCCCTGCATCAATTTGTTTTATGCAGGATGTGAGAATGCCTATTGCTAATACTACAAGTCCTGCGATACGAGTCTTACCTGAATAGCCTTGTATGGGGCCATCAAATTTTTTTAAAGAAAACGAAACAAAGAATATTACGAGTCCGAGTATAATGAGGAACATGGGAAAATTGTGTTGAAGATCGAAGTTATAGCTAAGTTTTAGTAAAGTGGTAAGATTGCTAGGAACTATGGTCTGCTACTATCACCCACTTGTTCTTTACCTTCTTAACGAGTAATGTAAAATGGCCTTCCACATCACCAATGGTTCTTTGCAAATGCCACTTTCCTACTACAAAAAAATATATAACTGACAGTCTTTTAACCTGTAGAATATCAAAATGTAATTTGCCCATTGCAGCAGTGTCAGGATAACTTTTTCTATAGTTCTCTAATGTTGTTCTATATCCATACTTAGGACCAGATTTACCGATGAACAAAAGGCTGTCACTTTCCCAATAGCCTTTCATGAATGATTCGAGATCGCCATTATTCCATGCCTTTGTTTGTTCATCAAGTATGGCTTTTATTGCCTGCTCATCTTTGGTTTGAGAGTAGCACAACAGAGGAAAAAATAAGAGTAGTATTAAAGCAAATCGTTTCATCGGTTGAATTTAAATACAATTTACATCGTTTTAAGATAGCCGTGTTTTCAATATTCAGTACTCAACTTTCTCACATGTATTATCTTAGATGCATGGAATACCTTAAGCATCTTAAAAAAGATAAAAAGCTGGCAAAGATTCTAATTGAGCCATTACCACCACTGAGTTACAGAAAGAATATTCCGCTAAGGCTGATGGCAAGTATCATGAGCCAGCAACTAAGTACAAAAGTCGCGCAGGTAATCTACAAGCGTTTTCTTCTTATTTATAATGGTAAAGAACCAAAGCCACAACAAGTTCTTGATACATCTTTTGATGTGTTAAGGAATATTGGATTATCTAATGCGAAGGTTGGTTATGTTCAGAATGTTGCAAGCTTTTGTATAGAAAACAAGATTAATGATACAAAGCTTTTGAAGATGAGTAACGAAGAAATCATTGATCTGCTTACCCAAATAAAAGGTGTTGGCCAATGGACGGTTGAAATGCTTTTAATGTTTACTCTTGGAAGAGAAGATGTATTTGCCGTTGATGATTTAGGAATACAAAATGCAATGGTTAAGCTGTACAATCTTGACACATCAAATAAAAAAGAACTAAAGCAGCAGATGGTGAGCTTGTCTGAAAAATGGAGTCCATACAGAACCTATGCATGTATGCATTTGTGGAAGTGGAAAGACGGGGAGTGAGTTGTAGGTTTTGAGTTTTAAGTGATAAGTTTTAAGTTGTGCGAGTTGAAGTTATTAGACCTTTCAGAACACCTTTTAAAGTAAAGCCCTTCAAGTTTGTGAAGGGCTTTACTTTAAAAGTACTTACTACTTAAAACTACTTCGATACAAGCTTCAATTCGTCAACTATATGCTTTGCGCCACCCAGTTTCTCTATACACCAAAGCACATATCTAACATCTACATTTATAGTACGGTTAAGATCTTTATCAAAAGCAAGTTTATGACTTAATGCTTCATAGTTGCCATCGAAAGCTAATCCAATAAGTTCACCATTTGCATTAATAACTGGTGAGCCTGAATTACCGCCTGTGATGTCGTTCGTGGTTATGAATCCAACTACTAAATCTTTTTGAATCGGATCCGCAAACCGTCCATAATCCTTTGCTTTAACAAGGTCAATATATTTTTGAGGAAGATCGAACTCGTAATCTCCCGGTTTGTACTTTTCCATTACACCCTTCATCGTTGTTACATAGTCATAATGAACCGCATCACGAGGCTCATAGCTCTTTACATTGCCATAACTTACCCGCATAGTGAAGTTTGCATCAGGATACATCATCTTAACTTTTGCAGGATTCATTTCCATGATTCCCTTCATATAGAGCCTGCCGAGTTCATTATTCCTTGTATTGAACGCTGTATAACGTGGGGCATATTTCTCGGTATAGTTTTTCACAAAGGCAGACGCCACCTGGTAAGCAGGATCGCTTCGAAGAACATCAACATCAGGCTTTGCAACGAATTCTTTCCACGCATCATTCTTAAATACCATGGTAGTTTGAAAAACCCTTTCAGCAAATTTCTGGTACGTCTCAGGAGTGTTCCCTGCTATATACTCTCTAAACAGGTCATTGTAAAACCTTGTAGGCTGCTGTGTTTTATCTACATCTTCGTAAAATCTTTGCAGTACACCTGCTAAAATATTCCTGTCACTCATTATGTTTTCGGAAGCCAAGAAATTAGTTCTTGCAGCGTCGGCCGCGTTTACTGCTTTTGTGATCTCTTCTTTTGTCGCACCTTTTTTAGTTAAAGTGTTTTCTAAACCTATCCATGTACTAACATAAGCTATCAATGGAGAACCCAAAATGCCTTCATTTATATACTGCCTGTGCATTGCATACGGTCGCCATGTTTCATAATTAGCAGCATAATCAGTGAAGACATTTTCGTATTCAGGTTTACCTTTAGCCCAGTTTATAAATGCCTGTTCATCTTTTTGCTTTTGCTCATAAGTTTTAAACTTTAGCAATTGCTTTGTTTCACCTTCATAAAATTTCCAGTAATTAGCTATACCTGCATAACTTGAAGAAAGCTGCAGTTTTGTTGCAGGATCGTTCTTCATTTGCTCATACATATACTTCAACCGCATATCGCGGAGCTTAACTAATGATGGGTTGTTAATATCAGTTGCAAGCTTAATACCGTAAGAAGTTTCGTACCTGTTTGTTCCACCCGGATAACCGTAGATCATTGCATAATCACCATCTTTAAAACCTTTGATAGAAACAGGTAAGTAGTGCTTTGGCTTTAAAGGAACATTATCTGCAGCATAATTTGCAGGTCGTCCATTCTTACCCATATAAACGCGAAAAACAGAGAAGTCGCCTGTGTGGCGTGGCCACTCCCAGTTATCGGTATCACCTCCAAACTTACCAATGCTTTCAGGCGGTGTGCCAACCAGTCTTACATCTTTATAAACATCATACACAAACAAAAAATACTGGTTGCCCTTAAACATTGAAGCGACAGTAGCATTCTTAAATTCATCAGCACCCTGAGCCTGTTGAACAAGTACATCTGTTATTTGCTGAAGCTTTGCTGCTCTGTCTGCACCGGTTGTGTTGCCAACAACATCCATCACTCTTTTGGTGACATCTTCAATTTTCGACAAAAAACGAACAGTAAGGTTTTTAGATGGAATTTCTTTTTGCTTATCCGCTGCCCAAAATCCATCACGCAGGTAATTTGCTTCAACTGTACTCGCTGCTGCTATCTGTCCGTAACCGCAGTGATGATTCGTAAAAAGCAACCCTTGCGAACTCACGATTTCTCCTGTACATCCATTTCCAAAAATCACAATTGCATCTTTTAATGAAGATTTGTTTGCGCTGTACAATTGATCAGCTGTCAATTTCAAACCCTTCTTCACCATGTCCTTATAAACCTGTTGTCCCAACAACATTGGCAGCCACATTCCTTCATCCGCATAAGAGCGTAGCATTGTAAATACCAATGCCAGTGATAAAAATATTTTTCTCATGTTAAGTCTTTAGAAAGAAGGTTGAGAAAAAATTATGCCATCAGTAAGTGAAAATTTTAGATGTTCGCTTATACGTGGGAGGAAATTTTTGTATTCAAACACCAGGTTTTCATAGCATCATCGTTGCTACGCTCAGTTCAAAGGCAAACCGATGGGCAACTTAGGTTTCATTGTGCAATGTTGTTCTGCGGGTAACACCTATAAAATTTCTTTCATAGATACAATTATAGAAAGTTTTAAACAGTATCTTCCGTTTACATATGAAGAGATATATCTACTCGCAAAACAGTTTTCTAGCACTTGCTGTGGTTGTTGTAATGATCGGCTGCGGTAAAAAAGAAGTCACGCCACCTACCCCAACACCTACGCCTACACCAACACCGGTTATCGCTCCGCCACCTTCGTTAGGCTTTTTAGTAGTGGGTTATTTCCCTAGCTATCGCGATCCTAATGCGGTGCCAGATGTTAAGTTTAGAATGTGTAACGTTATAAACTATGCGTTTGCTTCAGTTACTTCAACAGGTGGACTAACCATAAGTAGTCCTTCCGTTTTAACTGTAGTTGCTGCAAAGGCAAAGGCAAATAACGCAAAAGTGATGTTGAGTATAAATGGATCACATACAAATTTTAGAAGTATGTGTTCTACACCAACAGGAAGAACAAACTTTATAAAAGTTGTAATGAATGCGATACGACAATACGATCTAAATGGTGTTGATATGGATTGGGAATATCCTGTTACATCAGATGGTACGGATATGACCTATACTGCGTTGATGAAAGAATTAAGTGACAGTTGTCATACAAACAGCAAGTATTATTGCACCGCTGCAATTACTCCCGGTAAGTATGCAGGAGCAATACGCGATGCTATAAAATCCGAACTATTTACTTACCTCGACTGGTTTAATATTATGGCTTATGACGACTTTAATGAATCTGTACCTTACAGGCATCATAGCGACTATGCACTTGCAGTAACGTGTATGAACTACTGGATCGCAACACGTGGTATGCCACCTTCAAAGGCTGTGTTAGGTATCCCTGCTTATGGAAGACCAAGTGGAATAACACAATCAGGAGGAACGGTGTTAACTTATAACACAATCCTCAGCCAGGGCGGAAGCTCCCAATCTGATAGCGCCGTGGTAACAGCAGGAGGCTTTAATAATTATAAAATTTATTACAACGGACAGCCAACAGCAAAAAGGAAAGCTATGTATGCAAAGGCCTACGGTAACGGAGTTATGGTTTGGGAGAAGGGACAAGATACCCATGATAATACATCGCTGCTAAAAGCTATATGTGATACATTAGGAAGACCTTATTAAGTTTGTAGTTTGTGATTTGTAGTTTGTAGTTAAGCAGGTTTTATTATAAATGGTACAACCGAGCCAAATTACCGATTCACCTCTGCAGCCCAACCACAAACCACAAACTATAAACTACAAATTTTGCTTATGATAACTACAACAACACATAACATAGAAGGAAGACCTGTACAACAATACCTTGGTATTGTAAGTTCAGAGTCTATAATAGGTGCTAACATCTTTAAAGACCTATTTGCAGGTGTAAGAGATATTGTAGGTGGCAGAAGCAGCACGTACGAAAGAGTAATTGAAGAAGCAAGAAGTAATGCGATGGCTGAACTCATACAAAAGGCACAGAATATTGGTGCCAATGCAGTAATTGGTATTGACCTTGATTTTGAAACGGTAGGAAGTGGTGCAAGTATGTTAATGGTTATTGCAACCGGAACTGCTGTCCGTATTTAAAACACAAAAAATAATCTAATGAAAAAGTTTTTTGTTATTCTTTTTTTAATTGCCGGAGTTGTATCATGCAAAGAAGGAGCTAAAGACAATGCTGAAAATAAAAAGGCAGCAGTAAAAGATCCGCGCAATCCTGCAAATGAAACGGAAGAAAATATCTATCGTAGCGCAGATAGTATGATGTCAGCCTTCAAGAATAAAGACTGGGCAACGTTTGCAAATTATAGTCACCCTGCAATGATTAAAATGATGGGTGGGCAAGAAGCATTTGTAAAATTAATAACTGATCAAATGCAGCAAATACCTGATACCGCTATAAAAAGCATTGGTGTTGGTAAGATAATGCAGGTTGTAAAAACAGACCAGGATCAACAATGTGTTGTTGAGCAAAATATGCTGATGGAACTGCAAGGCATGAGGATAACTTCCACAACTTACCTCGTTGGCGAATCCCTTAACGGCGGTAAAAGCTGGACATTTTTTGATGCATCAAATGGTGGCGTTGTAAAGCCAAAAGACCTGAAGCCGAATCTTAGTCCCGAAATAAAAGTGCCTGAAAAGAAACAGGATATGAAGCAGATGTAGTTGGTTGATAGGGGTGGCATATCTTAGATGTTAAATGTGAGATGACAGCGTACCCCTTTTTGCAATGAATTCTATCCACCATCTTATTACAATCTGTGAACTGGAAACGGGAACTGCTACTGCTACTGCCATCTCCCTAAACCGGCTTGTTCAAAATCTTCCAAAGCGCATCTTTTAGTTCTGTAAGCCCTTGCTGAGTAACTGACGAAATAAATAAATGAGGCACATCAGTTGGTAACTCCTTTGCTATTGCTTCTTTCAGTTCAGTATCAAGCATATCACTTTTGCTGACAGCGATTATAAAATCTTTCTGAAGCATTTCAGGATTATATTCTTCAAGCTCGTTATGTAGTATTTCGAATTCTTTCTTATGATCCTTGCTATCAGCGGGGATCAAGAATAACAAACACGCATTGCGTTCAATGTGTCGTAAAAAGCGATGCCCCAGTCCTTTTCCTTCAGCGGCGCCTTCAATAATCCCTGGAAGATCAGCTATGCAAAAGCTTTTTCCATCCCTGTATTCAACCATGCCTAATTGAGGTATAATCGTGGTGAAGGCATAATCAGCAATCTTAGGTTTTGCAGCAGTTATCACGGAAAGCAATGTTGATTTACCTGCATTCGGAAATCCAACTAAACCCACATCAGCAAGCACTTTCAACTCAAGAACTTTCCACCCTTCAACACCAGGTTCGCCTGGTTGATGATGTTGCGGCGCCTGGTTAGTTGGCGTTGCAAAGTTTGCATTTCCCAAGCCGCCACGGCCACCTTTCAACCAAATTACTTCCTGGCCATCCTCTAAAATCTCTGCTTCAACTTTGCCCGTCTCCTCATCTTTAGCAACTGTTCCCAACGGCACTTCTATAATTATATCTTTTCCTTCGCGTCCTGTACTATTGTTTTTACTTCCGTTCTCACCATCTTCAGCAATAACGTTTTTATAATATCGCAAGTGTAGCAGCGTCCACAGCTGGCTGTTTCCACGCAAAATAATGTGTGCGCCACGTCCGCCATCACCACCATCCGGGCCGCCCATAGCGGTAAGTTTATTTCTCAGGAAATGCTTACAACCTGCGCCGCCATGTCCGCTTTTTGCGAAAATTCTTATATGATCAATGAAATTTGTTTTTTCCATATGTTCTTAAAAACCCGAAGGTAGGATTTATGAAGGCGGCATTATTATATAAGCAGTGTTCATCTACAGTTATGACCCTAAAGACTCATATCAACAGACAAAAAATAATGGGCATAAAAAAAGGATGCGTTCAGCATCCTTTTAAAAACTTCTAAACCAAATTACTTTACAAGGTCTTCAACAAACTTCATTACTTCAGCTACCCGAGGGTAATTAACCGTATAATAAATGAACTTGCCATCTCTTTGTGTTATTACTATGCCTGCACGACGAAGTATCGCTAGGTGCTGAGAAGCAACAGATTGCTCCAATCTCAACTTCACGTAAATTTCAGTAACAGTTAATCTTTGATTCTCGTCAAGCATTTTTATCATTTGCTGACGTAATTTATGATTCATGGCGCGTAACACTAAAGCTGCCTTTTTTAAGTGTAGGTAATCTAATTTTATTGAGTCACTATCTACTGTATTAGTAAGAGTTAAACTCTGTGTTGTGGTAATCATCGGAACAAATTTGGGGTGGTTATTAATTGTTTAGATAGTAAATATAAAAAACATTTTTTATACTTTATACTCTATTACTCTTTTAGTAAAATATTAGGAATCAGGTTTTAAGTTATTTGAATGGAACTCCTTGATATATAATGGTTCAGCATAAGCAAGGTTGGCAAATTGGTGATTGTTAAAACATTTATTAGCCAAAGTTGACAGATGACTAGCTGAAAAATAAAAGTCAATAAAAGAAGCATTTTTATGATCGGCAATATCCTTAAATTTTTTACTGCCATTCCCGAAAAACAAAATCTTTCGGTCATCTAGCCATTTGTTGAAAAAGAAAGAATCTAGGATAAGTGCACAAGGAGATAAAAGCTCCTTGAGGGATGAGTTATATAATGCAGTAAAAACCTCCATACGCCTTGCATCTATCATTGGGCAAAACAAAGTGTCACGAGTTGTTGCTCCATTTTGCCCCTCAATTGCTGCATGGGTCATTACTTCAAGTGTATTGATGGTAATTAGGGGTTTGCCTAATGCATAGCACAAGCCTTTTGCTGTTGCCATTCCAACCCTAAGTCCTGTATAGCTTCCGGGACCTGCAGTAACTGCTACAGCATCTATATCTTTTAAAGGCTTTCCCGCCCTGTCCATCACTTCCTTTATTGCCACGTGAATGAAAGATGCATGTTCTTTCTGGACTGAATTTTCTTTTAGAGCAAGTATTTCTTCATTGTTACTCAAACAAACAGAGGCAAGCTCGGTAGCAGTATCAATATTTAAGATGAGTGGCAATTAAGTTGAGGTTTGCTTTAATAGTAATGGTGCGGGTAAGTAACGCTTGTCATCTTCCGATAACAAGGTGAGCAGGTTAATTATGTTTTGCAGCCCTATTTTTTCACTCCACTCGAAAGGGCCAAAAGGGTAATTGGTCCCCAACTTCATAGCTGTATCTATATCCTCTTTAGTGCTAACATCATCGCCTAAAGCAAAGTAGGCTTCATTTACAATCATTGCAATCACCCTTGCTGCGATCATACCTTTAACATCAGGTACTAACTGGTGATTCCAGTTCAATGTGTGCAATACTTTTTCTGCTGTAGCTGTATTTTGTTCTGTGGTACAAATTTCTACGATAGGTCTTTGAATGAAGCCGTTCCACGCATTTATTCGGATTGCATTTGCAGGTAAATCTTTCAAAGTTGTAGCGACAGCATTAACGAACACTGGTGCTGTTGTTTGCTCCAGCCACTTCATATCATTCGAGATGTTGCTTTCATCAATCAAATAGAAATATGCTTCTGCGGCTGAGTTTACATTCAAAGCTGATGTTTCAAAATGCAGTTCTATTCCTTCAGGTATGCCCTTGCTTTCAAACTCTTTTTGTATATCGATTTCCGCAACAACAATAATTTTCATAAGCAATGCTTGTAAAGCAAAATTAGGTTTGTTAGTTGAGGGAATTTGTAGCAATTTTATTTGAAACTATAATATGAGTAAAGAAGTAATAAAAACATCGAATGCACCAGCACCTATTGGCCCGTACAACCAGGCTATACGTACGGGCAATTTGCTATTTATTAGTGGACAGGTTGCGTTTGACCCCTCAACAAATGAACTTGTAATGGGAGATGTAACCCAGGAAACGCACCGTGTAATGAAAAACCTCCAGGCGATTTTAGAAGCTGCAGGCTTAAGCTTTACGCATGTGGTGAAGACAACAATCTTTTTAAGCGACATGTCTCTGTTTACTACAGTTAATGAAGCTTACGGTTCCTACTTTGCTTCAGATTATCCGGCAAGGGAAACGGTGGCCGTTAAAGGTCTGCCCAGAGGTGTTAATGTTGAAATCAGTATGATCGCATCGGGAGATTAATGGCAAACAAGCATATGTTGAGTACTACGATGGTCTGTGGTCAATCGTCTGTGGACGCTTTCACAACACTTCATAAGTTCCATCGCTGGTGGTTACTTCATAGTATTCAGCATCAATGTTGAACTTGTTTTTATAAGCGGCGAGAATCTTTTCGGCAACAACGGTTACTTCAGCTTTGTAAACAAGGTTTATCGTACAGCCGCCGAAGCCACCGCCCATTAAACGGCTACCCATTATGGCTGAGTAATTTTTTGCTTCATCCACTAAAAAATCTAGTTCGGGGCAGCTTACGTCATACAGTTTACTCAGTCCTTCATGAGTTTCAAACATCAGTTCACCAAATTCCTCGAGCCGGTCTTCTTTAAGCAAAACTGCTGCTTTCTGTGTTCGTTCTATCTCTTGGGTTACAAATAAGCAGCGCTTAAATACATCTGGTTGTAAAGCTGCCTTATTCTTTTCAACGTCAGCGGGCTTTATGTCTCTGAATGTTTTTACTTCCTCGCCAAGTGCTGACTTTAAGATATTTAAGCCTTCTTCGCATTGCGCACGGCGTACATTGTATTCGCCGCTGGCTAATGAATGATGAACTTTTGTATTGATCAAAAGGATGACAAGGTTGTCGGATTTTAGCGGAACATATTCATGTTCCAAACTTGTTGTGTCGAGAAGTATCACGTGATCTTCTTTGCCCATCAGACTTGCAAACATGTCCATAATGCCACACTTTACTCCCGGAAAAGTATGCTCTGCTTTCTGGGCAATGGTTGCCATTGTAGGACGCAGCAGTTGAAATTGAAAGATTTCATTCAACGCAAACAGTAACCCGCACTCCACTGCAGCTGAAGAAGACATGCCTGCTCCTACAGGTAAGTTACCACCGAACACACAATCAAAGCCTTGTAGTGGAAGTTCTCTTTGTTGGAGCTGGTCAACCACTCCAAGCACATAATTCTGCCAACCTTCGAGTGGTTTAATGGCCGAAAGATTTGCTGAATATTCTTCACTAAAATCATCACTGTAAAAATTACAAGTATCACTATCATTTGCTGCTACAGCAAACCAAATCCCTTTATCTGTTGCTGCGGGCATTACAAAGCCATCATTATAATCGACATGCTCACCAATAAGATTAATACGCCCTGGCGAAAAGAAAAGGCGTGGTGTTGATGGAAACCTGTTCTTGAACGTTGTTAATACATGAATGCCTGAAGACATAACTTTTGGGTTTACAAAGGTTTAATTACGTATTTGGTGTTGAAAGAAGCTGACTCTTGTGGAGCAAGAACTTTTAGCCCGATGCCATTATTAAACGCATCGGGTGCAGCGCTTAAGTTTTCAATTGCAATGCTCTTCCGATGATCGGGTGTAAAGAATTGCAGGTATGGATATGATGTTGACGGATGTATTTGTACTTCAATGTTTCTTTTCGGATTTCTAAGAATGCAGCTCGGCTGTCCTTCATCGAAATTGACTGTAAAGCAATTGTCGAACCACGTGGTGCCAAATGTTTTTAGCTCATTGAATTCTTTGTAAGGTATATACTTACCTGTAGGAATCAGTTCATCATCAAACTCAAGCATCTCATTACTTTTTAGCATGAACTGGCACTCATTTACCGTATCACCTAAAGTAAAATATGGATGCCATCCATCAGCAACCGGGATCTCTTTATCGCCGGTGTTTTTTATGGTTGATGTTACGCTCAGCGTGTTTCCCGGAAGTAGCTCGTAAACTACTTCGCAATTGAACTTAAAGGGATAGCCATGTGAAGGATTATTGTACTGGTATTGCAGCCTTACTCTTGCGCTATCGTCTGCAGTTGTTTGAATAATCGTGAAGACCTCATCATACACTAAACCATGAATCGCGTTTTTACCCATTGAATATTTTGTAAGCTCATGAGGTTGTTCGGCAAATTGATATTTCCCCTCATTGATGCGGCAAACAAATGGTGAGAGTTTTGCGCTTTTGAAAGCTGGCGTGATGGTTTCAGGTGCTTCTCTAACGTTTTTAAACCCGTCAATAAAATTCATTTCTTCACCCTGGTGTAAAAGAGTAAACCGGTTGAGTATGGCTCCAAATGCAAAAATTTCTGCAGTACAGTTGGACGATGTATCCGCTAAACGGATAATTGCTTCTTTTCCTTCTCCAATAATTTTCGTTTCAAAAGCCATTACATGATGCTTTTAGTGGTGTGAAATTAACATTTATTTACTGCAGCCGAAGTCACTGTCAACATGCAAAGTTTGCGCCATCGCACAACCGTTAACTCAAGCTAACAATTGTTAGTTGTGCGGGTAAATAGACTAATTTTGCCCGGATGATGCGCTTGCATGCTCCACTGCTTATTGCTGAATAAAGTTTTACTGTACAAGTGTGTGACGCAACAGTTGTTGAGGAAAGAATAATTGCTGGTAACATAAAAATCCTCGCTTCAATTTTTACTTTGTACCACAAAAACCAAGTTTTAATGTCAGAAGTTTCAAATACAAAAGTTAGAATAGTTACTGCGGCATCGTTGTTCGACGGGCATGATGCGGCGATTAATATTATGCGCCGCATTTTGCAGAGCAAGGGCGCTGAAATAATCCATCTTGGGCACAACAGAAGTGTTGCTGAAATAGTTGAGTGCGCAATTGAAGAAGATGCGCAAGGCATCGCGATGACGAGCTACCAGGGCGGGCATGTTGAGTTTTTTAAATACATGAAAGACCTTTTAGATGAGAATGGTTGCGGACACATTAAAATATTTGGCGGCGGTGGAGGAACAATACATCCTGCGGAGATAAAGGAGCTTCATGATTATGGCATTACAAGAATTTACAGCCCGGACGATGGCAGAACAATGGGCTTGGAGGGAATGATTGAAGATGTAGTTAAGCAATGCACTTTTTCTTTGAATGGAAATGGAGAGTACAAGTCGCCGATGACTTTGGGCGAAAAGAAAGATGTGCGTAAAATAGCTCGGCTTATAACAAACGCAGAGAACGGGCTTGCTGTTACTGAGAAGCTTGAGAAGCCAGCAAAAGGTACACTTCCTGTCTTAGGTATAACAGGCACAGGTGGCGCAGGAAAATCTTCTGTTACAGATGAAATTGTTCGTCGTTTTCTTACAGCTTATACTGATAAAACTGTTGCGGTTATTTCTGTTGATCCATCGAAGAAAAAAACGGGTGGTGCTTTGCTCGGAGATAGAATCAGGATGAACTCTATACATAATGGAAGAGCTTATATGCGAAGCCTTGCTACAAGAGAAAGCGATAAAGCCTTGAGCTCGTATGTGCAGGAAGCAATTGATATCGTAAGAGCAGCTGGGTTTGATTTCATCATTTTAGAAAGTGCCGGAGTTGGTCAGAGTGATGCAAGCATTTTAGATTTTTGTGATGTTAGCATGTATGTGATGACGCCTGAATATGGTGCCGCATCTCAATTGGAAAAAATAAATATGCTTGATTATGCAGATGTTGTTTGCCTGAACAAATTTGATAAAGCAGGGGCGTTAGATGCATTGCACGATATAAGAAAACAGTACAAGCGTAACCATAGTTTATGGACAGCTAAAGATGAAGAGTTGCCTATTGTCGGTACAACTGCAGCAAAGTTTAATGATGAAGGAGTGAACAAATTGTTCTTCGAAATAATGAAGGCAGTTGAGAGAAAAACGGGTGTTAAGTTCAGCTCAGAAGACGTGACTGAAATCGTTTCCGACCATTCTATTCGCGGGTTAATTATTCCTCCTAATCGTGTTCGCTATCTATCTGAAATTACTGAAGAAATAAGAAAGTATAACAAGCTTTCAGTTGAGCAAGCTGCGATTGCAAGTAAGCTTTATCAAATTAGCGGGGCTATAGAAAGCATTGCAGCAAACGGAAGTGATGCTGCAACGTTGTCTGGACTTACAGCAGTCAGAACTCACTACGAAAGTCAATTATATCCTATTTGCAAAAAACTCATTGAGGAGTGGGAGCAAACTAAGGGAGGTTATCAGAAACAGTTTTTCGAGTATGATGTAAGAGGTAAAATTATTAAGCAGCCACTATATTCAGAAAGTTTAAGCGGCACTAAGATTCCTAAAATTTCAGTACCAAAGTTTAAAGATTGGGGTGATATATTATTGTGGCGTTTGCAGGAGAATTTCCCCGGGAAGTTCCCGTATACGGCAGGCGTGTTTCCTTTGAAAAGAGCAGAAGAAGATCCTACAAGAATGTTTGCCGGAGAAGGCGGACCTGAGAGAACGAACAAACGTTTTCACTATGTTTCTGTTGGTCAGCCGGCGAAGCGTTTATCAACTGCGTTTGATAGCGTGACGCTGTATGGAGAAGATCCTGCTGTCCGCCCTGATATCTATGGTAAAATAGGTAACAGTGGTGTAAGCATCGCAACTGTTGACGATGCAAAAAAACTCTACAGCGGCTTTGATCTTTGTGATCCGAAAACATCTGTGAGCATGACGATCAACGGTCCTGCCCCAATGCTGCTTGCATTTTTTATGAATGCAGCTATCGATCAGCAATGTGAAAAATGGATTACGGAAAATAACAAGTGGGATGAGGTAAAGAAAGTGTTTGAAGAGAAATATAAGCATACTGTTATACCAACGTATTACAATCCATCATCCCCGGAAAGATTACCGGAAGGAAACAATGGGCTTGGTTTAAAGCTTTTAGGCTTGAGTGGTGATGAAGTACTTCCTGCAGATGTGTACGAACAAATAAGAGTACAAGCCTTAACCCAGGTTAGAGGTACTGTTCAGGCTGATATTTTAAAGGAGGACCAGGCGCAAAATACCTGCATCTTTTCTACGGAGTTTGCGCTGAAGTTAATGGGAGATGTACAGGAATATTTCATCAATAAAAAGGTCAGAAATTTTTACAGCGTAAGTATAAGTGGGTATCATATTGCTGAAGCAGGTGCTAACCCAATCACGCAACTTGCATTTACACTATCGAATGGGTTTACGTTTGTTGAATACTACCTGAGCCGCGGAATGAATATCGATGATTTCGCTCCTAACTTATCATTCTTCTTTAGTAATGGAATGGATCCTGAATATAGTGTTATCGGAAGAGTTGCGAGAAGGATTTGGGCTAAAGCAATGAAGCATAAATACAATGGTAACGAACGTAGTCAAAAATTAAAATATCATATCCAAACCTCCGGTAGAAGCTTGCATGCCCAGGAGATTGACTTCAATGATATACGTACAACATTGCAGGCACTGTATGCCATTTACGATAACTGTAATAGTCTTCACACAAATGCCTATGATGAAGCCATCACGACCCCTACTGAGGAGAGTGTGCGCAGAGCAATGGCTATTCAGTTAATTATAAACCGGGAGTTGGGAACTGCTAAGAATGAAAATCCAAACCAGGGAAGTTTTTTAATAGAAGAACTAACAGACCTTGTAGAAGAAGCGGTGTTAACTGAGTTTGATAAATTGAATGAACGTGGCGGTGTTTTAGGTGCGATGGAAAGAATGTATCAAAGGAATAAAATACAGGAAGAAAGTCTTCATTATGAGCATCAAAAGCACACAGGAGAATTGCCTTTG
>DASVST010000107.1:0-9107 GCA_036387965.1 Segetibacter sp.
TACGGCGATGCTCATATCTCAGCTACTTTCAACAACATCATCATTTCTCTTACCAACAAGAATGGTCAGGTTATTAGCTGGGGAAGCGCCGGTAAAATGGGTTTTCGTGGTTCTAAAAAGAACACGCCATATGCTGCACAATTAGCTGCGCAGGATGCTGCTAAAGTAGCTTTGGAAGCTGGTTTAAAAAGAGTTGACGTTTATGTAAAGGGTCCAGGTTCAGGAAGAGAAGGTGCTATTCGTGCACTGGCTAATAGCGGACTGGAAGTGACAATGATCAAAGACGTAACTCCTTTACCACACAACGGTTGTCGTCCTCCAAAGAAAAGAAGAGTATAACCATTTCTGACATCGAACTTTCGATGTGAGGATTTGAATAATCAAAAGCTGGTGCAGTTTGAATTTTAAGATTTTTACTGAACTGTACCGGGAACTCAAAAATCTATAAACATTAAACATGGCAAGGTACACAGGTCCAAAAACCAAAATCTCCAGGATGTTTGGAGAGCCTATCTTAGGCAATGCAAAATGGTTGACTAAAAACAGCAACCCTCCCGGTATTCACGGGGCACAACGTAAGCGTAAAACTTTAGGTGAATACGCTACACAGTTAAAAGAAAAGCAAAAAGCAAAGTACACTTACGGACTTCTTGAAAAGCAATTCCGTAATACATTCGTTGAAGCTGCTCGTCGTAAAGGAGTAACGGGTGAAAACCTTATTAAACTTTTAGAAGCACGTTTAGACAACACCGTATTCCGTATGGGTATTGCACCGAGCCGTCCATCTGCACGTCAGCTTGTATCTCATAAGCACATTACTGTAAATGGTGATGTTGTTAACGTTCCATCTTACCAGTTAAAGCCAGGTGACATCATCGGACTTAAAGAGAAAACAGCAGCTAATGCATCTCTTACAGGTAACCTTCGTGGTAAGAATAAAAACTTTGGTTGGATTGATTGGAATGAAGCTGACATGAAAGGAACTTTCATTGCTTATCCTGAGAGAGAAAGTGTTCCTGAGAATATTAAGGAGCAGCTTATTGTGGAATTGTATAGTAAGTAAGGATTCGGTAGTCCAGAGCCAATAGTCGAGACGTTTTTTACTATGGACTGTTGACTGATGACTATAGACTTGCCCTTGAAGAGTGCGACGCAACGATGATGACCAAAGAACTGTTGCTGGTAACAAAAAAATCGTAAACAACCTTCGGCTCGCTTAAAGATCTGAAGGCTTAAATAAAAACAAACAACAACATGGCTATATTAAATTTTCAGAAACCCGACAAAATTGTTTTGCAAAAGGCTAATGATTTTGACGCTCAGTTTGAATTCCGTCCTTTGGAGCCAGGTTATGGTCTTACCATCGGAAATGCACTTCGTAGAGTGTTATTAAGTTCACTGGAGGGTTATGCCATTGTAGGAATAAAAGTGGAAGGTGCTGAGCATGAATTTGCTACCCTTAAAGGCATTACTGAAGACGTTACAGAAATAATTTTGAACCTTAAGCAGGTTCGTTTCAAGAAGAAAGTTGATCATGAAGTTCCAACTGAAAAGTTGACTTTAAGCATCAAGAACCGTACAGAATTTACAGCAGGAATGATCGGAGAAGCTACAACAAGCTTTGAAGTTATGAACCCATTGTTACTTATCTGTACAATGGACAACACTGCTAAACTTGATATTGAAATCACAATTGCTAAAGGTCGTGGATACGTACCTGCAGAAGATAACAAGGTGAAGGATACTCCATTTGGTTATGTTCCTATTGACAGTATTCATACCCCGATTAAGAACGTAAAATACCTTATCGAGAATACCCGTGTTGAGCAAAGAACTGACTTCGAAAAATTGATCATGGATGTTACTACTGATGGTACCATACATCCTGAAGAAGCGGTAAAGCAAGCGTCACGGATTCTTATTCAACATTTGATGATCATCACTGATGAGAACATCACTTTTGATAACAAAGAAGAGAAGAAAGAAGACCTAGTTGATGAGCAAACTCTTCAATTACGTAAGGTTCTTAAAACTCCATTAGAAGATCTTGACCTTTCTGTTCGTGCATTTAACTGCTTAAAAGCTGCGAAGATCAACAGCTTAAGCGAACTTGTACAATACGAGCAGGAAGACCTTATGAAGTTCAGAAACTTCGGACAAAAGTCTCTTAGCGAAATAGAGCAAGTGCTTAACGAAAGAGGCTTAGGTTTTGGAATGGACTTAGGTAAGATGGGTATTGATAGAGATGATTATTAATTCGGCAATTAGATAATTAGCCAATGTGACAATGAAAGAATTGTCGAATTTCAAAATCGTCACATTGTCGAATTCACAACAGTCTTGTAATTCCTGACACGGTACAAGGCTTAAAAACACACACGTCATGCGTCACGGAGACAAAATAAACAACCTCGGTCGTAAAAAAGCCCACCGTTCAGCGTTGCTCAGCAACCTTGCGGCTCAATTGATACAGCATAAGCGTATCACTACTACATTAGCTAAAGCGAAAGCTTTAAGAAGCTACGTAGAACCATTGATAACGAAAGCAAAAGACAACACCACCCACCAGCGTCGTATGGTGTTCAGTCACCTTCAGGATAAAGAAGCAATCCAGGAATTGTTTGATGTGGTTCGTTTAAAGATCGAAGGTCGCCCAGGTGGTTATACTCGTATAATCAAATTAGGTGCTCGTCATGGAGATGCTGCTGAAATAGCAATGATTGAGTTGGTAGACTACAACGAGATCTACGGTAAAGGTATTGGCGAGCAAAAAGACACAACAGCTAAGAGAAGTCGTCGTGGTGGTGGTAGCCGTAAGAAAGCTTCAACTTCTGATACAACTGCTGATGCAGCAACTGCTGATACAGCAACCGCAACACCTGCTGCGGAAACTGCTTCTGATGCAACTGTAGAAAATACAACTGCTAACACTGATACTGAAGCTACAGCTGATGATAATGGAAAAGCATAATCGCTAAACATAAATAGAGAAAGGCAAGGTGTTCACACTTTGCCTTTTTTTATGTGTGTAAGTTTAGCATTACCTTTTTTATTATAATAATATTTTTGAGCCCGGCTGAAGAATAACAATCAACATCCTTGCGTCGCACACTTCAGCTTGTAGTACTTAATTGAACAATCAGAAAAGAACAATGAATACTCAACCTACCGCTATTTTACTTCTCGAAGATGGAACCTTATACCATGGTAAAGCATTCGGAAAAATTGGAACAACGACTGGTGAAATCTGTTTTAACACCGGCATGACCGGTTACCAGGAGGTTTTTACAGATCCAAGTTATTACGGTCAGGTAGTTATTATGAATAATGTGCACATCGGCAATTACGGTGTAAAGGATTCTGATATTGAAAGTGACACAGTGAAGATTCAAGGTCTCATTGGACGGAATCTTGAAGAATTGTACAGTAGAAAGCAAGCTAAGGGCTCACTAAACGAGTATTTAAAAGCGAATGGAATAGTTTCTATAGAAGATATTGATACACGTGCATTAGTTGCGCATGTTCGAAGCGCCGGTGCCATGAATTGCATTATTTCTTCAGATGTACTTGATGTAGACCAGCTAAAAGAGCAACTCGCAAAAGTGCCGAGCATGGATGGTTTGGAGCTTGCTTCTCATGTAAGTACAAAAAAAGCATACGAGCAGGGAGACGTGAATTCACTGATGAAGATTGCAGTGATCGATTACGGAGTTAAACAGAATATATTAACCTGCATGACTGATCGTGGTGCTCATATAAAAGTGTTTCCATCGAGTGCTACTGTGAGTGAAATGAAAGAGTTTAATCCGGATGGATTTTTCATTTCAAACGGGCCCGGTGATCCTGCAGCTATGGATTATGCTGTTGAAACTGTAAAGGAAATTCTCGCGGAAAACAAACCAGTTTTTGGCATTTGCCTTGGTCATCAACTGTTGGCTTTAGCTAACGATATACCAACATACAAAATGCATCACGGGCACCGTGGATTAAACCATCCTGTAAAAAATCTAAGAACAGGAACATGTGAAATCACTACTCAAAACCATGGTTTTGGTGTTGATCCTGAAGCGATCAAAAACAACCCGAACATAGAAATAACACACGTTAATTTGAATGATGAAAGTATTGAGGGAATCAGGATAAAAGACAAGCCTGCATTCAGTGTTCAATATCATCCTGAAAGCTTTCCTGGTCCACATGATAGCCGATACTTGTTTGATGAGTTTATAGAAATGATGAAGCCGAATAACACGAATTAGGTCGAATTTCACGAATATGTTCGAAATAATTTTTAAAGAGGAGTCTTACAGAATTATTGGGATATGCATGGAAGTACATAATCAATTAGGAATGGGCTTTAAAGAAGCTGTTTATAAAGATTCCTTAGAGTTTGAATTTAAACACATGGTGTTTCTTATTTAAGAGAGAGGAAATTCAATATAGAGTATAAAGGAACAATTCTTCCACACAAGTACTTTGCTGATTTTGTAGTGTATGATCAGATTATACTGGAGGTAAAATCCTCATCGATCATAGTCAATAGTTTTGTAGCTCAAACTATCAATTATCTCAAAGCCTCCGGTTTAAAGCTGGGTATAATAGCGAATTTTGGAGAAAGATCATTTACATCCAAAAGAATTGTTTTCTAATTCGTTCAATTCGTCTTTGAATTCGTGATATTCGTGGTATGAGAATAGCCATCATCAACGGACCTAATCTTAACCTTCTTGGCAAGAGAGAAACTGATATTTATGGCAACCAAAATTTCAGTGATTACCTGCAAGACCTTCAGAAAAAATTTCCATCTGTAACCTTCAATTACTATCAAAGTAACATAGAGGGAGAGATAATAAACGCTTTACAGGAGGTCGGTTTTACTTACGATGGAATCATACTTAACCCTGCTGGATATACACATACTTCAGTAGCTATTGGCGATGCGATTGCTGCAATTAAAACACCAGTTATTGAAGTCCATATTTCAAACGTACATGCGAGGGAAGATTTTAGGAAGCTTTCACATGTTTCCGGAAAGTCTGTGGGAAGTATATTTGGACTTGGCTTAAAAGGTTATGAACTTGCTGTACAATACTTTATTTCAAAATAGTTTCTCAATTCTGTTATTCAACCATCAACATTTCTTCTTATGAAAAAAACATTACTCTTTGCCCTTGCCATTTTAAATGCAGGCATTCTTTTCTCACAAAATAACTTACAAGCTACCTCTGCTGAAGCCCGTATGGAGAGCTTCAAAAATCGAAAAGCAAGCGAAGAAAAATCGCTGGTTAAGAGCGTTCAATTCAGAAACGTAGGCCCAACAATTATGAGCGGAAGAGTTGTAGATGTTGATGTAAATCCTGCAAACCCTGCGGAGTTTTATGTCGCTTATGCAACGGGAGGATTGTGGTACAGCAACAATAATGGTCAATCATTAAAGCCGGTGATGGATTCGCTTGATCATCTTTTTATGGGCGATATAGCTGTTGACTGGAAGTCGGGAACTATTTATGTTGGAACCGGCGAAAAGAATTCCAGCCGCTCTACTTATGCCGGCACAGGCGTTTTCAAATCAACAGATAAAGGAAAGACATGGCAATACATTGGTTTGCCTGATAGTCATCATATTGGTAAAGTAATAATCAGCCCAAACGACAATAACATAGTTTGGGTGGCAGTAATGGGTCATCTATATTCTCCTAATAAAGAACGTGGTGTTTATAAAACAACTGATGGTGGAAGAACATGGAATAAAACGCTTTATGTAGATGATAAAACAGGTGCAGTAGATCTGGATATTGATCCCAAAGACCCAAACACGTTATATGCAGCCATGTGGTATCGTACACGTTCCGCATGGAATTTTGAAGAAGCCGGACCAACAACAGGTATTTATAAAAGTACAGATGGTGGTAATAAGTGGTCTCTGTTAACAACTGAAGGTTCGGGTTTTCCTACTGGTAAAGCAGGTGGACGTATTGGTGTAGCAGTAGCTGCTCAAAATCCGAATATAGTTTATGCTGTTATTGATAACAATGATAGCCGCCCAACTAAACCCGATGCGTCGGGAAAATATACATTACTTCAGTTCAGAAATATTAGTAAAGAAGACTTCGCAAAACTCGACGACAAAAAGCTTGATGAGTATTTGAAAGAGAATCGCTTTCCTGAAGATATAAATGCGAAGATGCTAAAGACACAAGTTGCAGAGGGAAAATATAAGCCGACAGTAGTTGCAGATTTCCTTAAAAGCGGAAACTCAGATATGCTTGAAACACAGGTAAAAGGAGCAGAGGTTTACCGTAGCACGGATGCAGGAAAGAGCTGGACAAAAATGAACAACGATTTCATCAACGAGTTTAGTTCATACGGGTATTATATGGCTAAGATTTGGGTTTCTCCCAAAAATTCAGATAGGGTAGTTATTACAGGTGTTAACCTTTCACTTTCTGAAGACGGTGGTAAGACCTTTAAAGTAATAGGAGGACCTACTGTTCATAGTGATCATCATGCGTTCTGGTTTAACCCAAATAATGATAGCCACATTTTTAATGGTAATGATGGTGGGCTAAACATCAGCTACGATCTTGGTAAAACTTGGTTCCTTGCAAACTCTGCACCGGTAGGTCAGTTTTATTCAATCGCTGTTGATGATGCAAGACCTTATAACGTTTACGGCGGTTTGCAGGATAATGGTGTCTGGTATGGTCCTTCATCAAATACAATGAGCACGGGCTGGCTTTCAGGTGGAGAATATCCATATAAAAAACTCGGCGGTGGTGATGGAATGATGGTACAGGTAGATACAAGAACCAACAATACAGTCTACCTCGGGTCGCAATTTGGTTTTTACAACAGAACAACAAAAGACCGTTCTCAGTCTTTGCCAATTCATCCTATGCATAAAGTAGGAGAAAACCCGTTAAGATATAACTGGGAAACGCCGATTTTATTATCGAAGCACCACCAGGATATTTTGTATATGGCTTCAAATAAATTCCACCGCTCACTAAACAAAGGTGAGAATATGGAAACTTTATCAGGAGATCTTACGAAAGGTTATAAAGAAGGCGATGTGCCTTATGGTACAGCAACATGGATAGCTGAATCACCTTTAAAATTCGGTCTGTTATATCTTGGTACTGATGATGGTTTAATTCATTTATCTCGTGATGGTGGATATAACTGGACGAAGATTTCGGACAAGTTGCCCCAGGATTTATGGGTCAGCTGCATCACGCCATCTGCTTTCAAAGATGGTCGCGTTTATGCTTCATTAACTGGTTATAGGGTTGACAATTTCACACCTCATTTGTATGTAAGCGAAGATTTTGGAAGCACCTGGAGATTGATCAGCGGCAACCTTCCTCTCGAAGCAATCAACACAATAAAAGAGGATCATAAAAACGAAAACATTCTATACGTTGGAACGGAGCAAGGCTTATATGTAAGTCTAGATAAAGGCTTTACTTATATGCCGTTTACTGGTGGTTTACCGCGTGTCCCAGTACATGACATAGCTATTCAACAAAGAGAGAATGATATTGTTTTAGGAACGCATGGCCGATCAATTTATATAGCAAATCTTGATGCAGTTCAGAAACTAACACCCGAAGTTCTGCGCAGAAACTTAGAGTTGTTTGATCTTAAAGAAGTAACAATTACTGCTGCCGCAGGTCGCTTTTCAAGAAGACCATCAGCAAGCATAAACTACTTTTCAAAAGCGGGCGGTACTACAACCATTCGTATCAAAAATGATAAAGGTGATGTATTGAATACGATAACCCAAACTGCTGAAGAGGGTTTAAATCAGTTCACGTATGATCTTACTGTAGATCCGAAAGTTGCTGAAACATTAAAGATCACCGAAGCAACTGATAAGAAACTTTATTTGCCGGCAGGAACTTATGAAGTAGAAATAGAAAGCCGCTTAGATAAAATGACTAAGAAGTTAAATGTAAGATCAGGAAGCAATGCCGGCAATAGGTAAATGTATACAACCATAACCAACGCTAAAATGAAAAAGTACTTATTACTCTTGTTGATGGCCTTGAGCATTCAAATTGTAAATGCGCAGACTGGGACCAACAGTCCATCAACCGGTGGCGTAATCAGCCAGTTGATGAACGAGTACAATGTTGGTCATGAGGATCTGAATCGCGTTTATATTTTTAAGGATAGTCCCGAGTATTATCAGAGGCTTGGAGCATATTACAACAATACACTTCAAAAACTTTCCAGCTTGAATTTTGACGGTTTAAAGGTTTCTGATAAAGTTGATTACTTACTCTTTAAACGGAATGTTTCACAGGCAAAAACAAACCTCGAGCAATCAGAGAAACTTTTTAATCAGGTAAGCTATACTGTTCCCTTTGTTAGTTCGGTTTATCGAATGCAGTCAGCAAGGCGCAGAGGCAATACAGTAACGTCTCCTGAAAACTTCGCATCAAATTTCAACACTATAAAAAACGACATTGCAAAAGCTAAGAAAGAAGTAGAAAAAACTCCTGCCCTTTCAGCCTCTTCGGCAAAAAAGGCAGGTGAAGTAATTGATAACTTACGCAGGGGAATTCAAAATACTTACAGCTTTTACAACACTTACGATCCTCTTTTTACATGGTGGGTAAAAAAGCCTTATGATGATGTTGATACGGCACTTGCATCATATTCAACTTTCATAAAAAATAGAGTCGTATCCGAATCTAAAGCAAAGGATGATGGAAGTGGTATCATTGGCAATCCAATTGGAGCTGATGCTTTAAAAGAGCAATTGGAGTTTGAAATGATTCCATATTCTGCTGAAGAATTGGTGGAAATAGCAAACCGGGAGTTCGCATGGTGCGATGTAGAAATGTTGAAGGCTTCCAGGCAGATGGGTTTTGGAGATGATTGGAAAAAAGCATTAGAGAAGGTAAAAGAGAATTACGTACAACCAGGTAAGCAGCCCGAGTTGGTAAATAATCTTGCTGAAGAAGCTGTAGCCTTTTTAGAAAAGAACAATCTTGTTACAATACCTGCAATGGCAAAAGAAGTGTGGCGAATGAACATGCTAACAGAAGCACAGCAAAGGCTTGCACCATTCTTTCTCGGTGGCGAATCAATTCTCATCG